>JAISGZ010000022.1 GCA_031262845.1 Propionibacteriaceae bacterium
CTCGAGACGATTGTCGGACCAGTCGCCGTGATCGCTTACCCCTTCGATCGCATCCGGCGTTTCCGAACCCCTGTGGCCTATGACTACGTGCCCGAACCAACTTCGCCGGCGCCGGCCCAAGCCCACGTCGACGTCTATCCGCCCCAGTGCCGCTAGGGCGGCGACTGACTGACGTGACCGGCCGGGCGTGATCGGCGATGGCCCGATCGGTTTACGAAGAGCTGGTGAAACAGGCCGGCCTGGGGCCGGTGGCTGGCGTCGATGAGGCTGGCCGGGGGGCCTGTGCCGGGCCACTGGTGGCGGCGGCTGTCATCTTGGCTGATGAACCCGATCGCCAGATCGACGGTCTCAACGATTCCAAAGCCCTGACTGCCCGCGTTCGGCAACGGTTGTTTGATCAAATTCTGGAGCGGGCGGCGGCCGTTGCTTGGGCCACCGTGTCAGCGGCCGAGTGTGACGCCGGCGGGATTCAATGGGCCAACATCACGGCCTTGCGGCGAGCGGTTTGGCGTTTACCGGTGGCACCCCAGTTCATTCTGACCGATGGCTTTCCGGTCGATGGCCTGCCGGGGATTGGCCTGGGAATGTGGAAAGCCGACCAAGTGGCCGAGTCAGTCGAGGCAGCTTCAATCGTGGCCAAGGTCACCCGCGACCGGCTGATGGTGGCTTTGGACGAGCAGTATCCCGGTTATGGTTTCGCCCGCCACAAGGGCTACAGCACGGCCCAGCACCAGGCCAGTCTGACCGCCTTGGGGCCATCGGCGGTCCATCGGTTGACTTACGCCAACGTCGCCGCCGTCCGTCGGTGAGCCGGTTGAGGCAACGGCCGCCACGATCCGAGGCCGGTCGGACTGTCGCCAAAAGTCACGCGTTTCGCGTCAGACCGTCAGCGGACAACCAGCCGACTTCATCGTCTAGAGTGGTCACACCATGAGCGCTGAAGACCTGGAACAATACGAGACTGCCCTTGAGCTGGCCCTCTATCGCGAGTACAAGGACGTCGTCGGAATTTTCACCTACGCGGTCGAAACTGAGCGCCGCTTCTATCTCTGCAATGCCGTCGATCTCAAGGTTCGGACCGAGGGCGGCGATGTCTATTACGAGGTCTCGATGACGGACGCTTGGGTGTGGGATATGTACCGCCCAGCCCGTTTCGTCAAAGCCGCCAAAGTCCTGACTTTCCGTGATGTGTCGGTCGAGGAGATTGCTCATTCCGACCTTCAAGTGCCCGATTCCAAGTGAGTTCGTGGCCTGTGGATAGTGAGATTTGTTCTCACGATGATGTGGATAACTGACTGATCGACCTTGCTTCACCCCATAGTCCGGGTGGAGGTGAGCGATGACAACGCGCAATCAAATCGGTGCCGCCGGTGAAGAGGTGGCCGCCCGGTACGTCAGTCAGTTGGGTTGGGAAGTGGTCGACCGGAATTGGCGGTCGGGCCGGCTGGGTGAGTTGGACTTGGTGGCTTTAGCGGTCGATGACGAACACACGACGGTGGTCTTCTGTGAGGTCAAAACTCGGACCGGTTTGGGTTACGGAACCCCGGTCGAAGCCGTCACCCGAGCCAAGTTCTTACGCTTGCGCCGCCTGGCCGTGGCCTGGTTACGGGACCACCCGGTGTCGGCCGATCGGGTCCGGATCGATGTCATCGGGGTGCTGCTGTCCGCCAGCGATGAGCCTCAGATCAGTCACGTTGAGGCGGCCCTCTGATGGGTTTAGCTTGTAGCCGGTCGATTGCCCTGGTCGGCCTCGAAGCCACCATCGTCGACATCGAAGTCTGGCTTGGTCCGGGGTTGCCGCGAACAGTTTTGGTCGGCCTGCCCGACACGGCTCTGAACGAAGCCCGGGATCGTTGCCGGGCGGCGGTCTCGAGTGCTGGTCTGGCCTGGCCGGCCCAGGTGGTGACGATCAACTTGACGCCCGCCACCTTGCCCAAAGCCGGTTCTCATTACGACTTGGGGATCACGGCGGCGGTGCTGGCCGCCAGCGGCGTGGTGCCGAAGAAGCGTTTGGCCGATGTCATTTTGCTCGGTGAATTGGGCCTGGACGCCAAAGTTCGACCGGTTCGAGGTGTCTTGCCGGCTTTGTTGGCGGCCCGGCGGCGGGGGATCGGCCGGGCGGTGGTGCCGGCGGCGCAGCGGGCCGAGGCCGGCTTGGTCGAAGGAATCGAAGTTGTGGGTGTGGCCACGCTAGGTGATCTGTTGGCCTGGTTGCGGGGCCAGCCGGTGACGTTGCCGCCGCTCGAGGAGGCGGCGGTGGCCGAACCGGCGCTGCCGGTCGATCTGGCCGATGTCTTGGGGTTGGGGGAAGCCAAGTGGGCGCTCGAAGTGGCCGCCGCCGGCCGCCATCATGTTTATTTTCACGGTCCGCCAGGGGTTGGGAAAACCCTGCTGGCCCGCCGACTGCCCACGATCTTGCCGGATTTGACGGTGCCAGAGGCACTCGAAGTCGCCGCCGTCCATTCGCTGACTGGCCAGCGCGTCGATGGTTTGGTTCGGCGGCCGCCGCTGGCTGATCCCCATCACACGACCTCGTTGGCGGCCATGGCCGGCGGTGGTTCTCGGGTCGCCCGGCCGGGTGCCGTATCGCTGGCCCATCGGGGAGTGTTGTTCCTCGATGAGGCGCCGGAATTTCCGGCCAAAGTGCTGGAGACGCTGCGGACACCGCTTGAGTCGGGGGAGATCGTGCTCGGGCGGTCCGAAGCTCAAGTCCGCTATCCCGCCTGTTTTCAACTGGTGCTGGCGGCTAACCCCTGCCCGTGTGGTTTGGCGGCTACGCCGGGAGCTGATTGCGCCTGTTCGCCGATGATGATCCGACGCTACGCCGCTCGCCTGTCCGGCCCGATTCTCGACCGGATCGACGTCCGGCAACAGTTTTTGCCTCAGCGACACGCTTTCTTGCAGTTGGTTCAGCCGGGGGAGTCGTCGGCCCAGGTCTTGGCGCGCGTGACAGCGGCCCGGGAACGCCAAGCCTGGCGTCTGCGCGAGACGCCGTGGCGGACCAACGCCGAGGTCGCCGGCAGCTACTTGCGGACCGAACTGTCGGCCTCGGATCAGTCCAACGTTTTGACCGAGGCCGTCCGGTCGGGCCGTCTTTCCGCTCGGGGAGTTGATAAAACCCTGCGTTTGGCTTTGACAATCGCCGATCTGGCGGCCGCCGCTCAGCCGACGGCTGATCATCTGCGGTTGGCTTTGGCCCTCCGTCAAGGTGAGGCACACCTGGTTGGCTCAGGCCGGCCAAAGCCGCCCAGTTCAGCCAACCAATCGAACACCAGGAGACGCCATGCCACTTGATGACAACAGCGCTGGTCGGGCTGACCACTTAGTGGCTGCCTCTCCCGATGTCGGCCCAGACACTCAGGCCCGACGCAGTCGGTCGGCCAACGAAGGCGGGCCTCACGGTTTGGCCGGTCAGTCGCCACTGCTACCAACTCTCAGCGGAGCGTCTTCGCTGACGGATGAGCCGGTGACC
>JAISGZ010000092.1 GCA_031262845.1 Propionibacteriaceae bacterium
CGCGGCCGTCAATTGGGTTTTCCGACCGCCAACTTAACCGTTCCACTCGGGCACGCCTGTCCCAGCGACGGCGTCTACGCCGGTTGGTTGACCGATCCTGTCGCCGGAACGACCTGGCCGGCTGCGATCAGCGTCGGCACCAACCCCACCTTCGACGGTGCCGAGCGTCGCGTCGAGGCTTACGCGCTCGATCAGACCGACCTGAACTTGTACGGCCGCCGCGTCGGCGTCGATTTCGTGGCTCGTCTCCGGGGAATGGAGCGCTTCACCAGCCTGGACGAATTAGTCGCCCAGATGAACGCCGACGTGGACCAGACTCGTCAAGTTTTGAGATAGTGGCCTGACCGAGAGCGGCAGAGGTATTCCACGGCGTTCAGCGACCTCGCTCAGGAACAGACGGGTCGTGCCATCCCCGCCTGGTTCTCACAGCGGTACGAACCCTTAACATCCTGTAAATTTTACTTGTGCTGATGAGGCGATTGCCGTTACAGTCGCTGCCATACCGTCCGAAGTCAACGTGAGCCACGCTAATACTTCTAATAAATGCGGGCGGGTTCTCTTATCTCGATACGAGACCAACTGAACCGAGGGAGAACAGTGAGCAAGGGCAATACGGTGGCTGGTTGGGGTCGATTGATCATGTTTGCGGTAGCTGATGGGCAATTTTCGACGAAGGGCGGAGATGTACTGTGCTAAATGGGAAAACTATGAAGAGAACCGCTTTTGCCGCGGTCTTAAGCCTGTTTCTGATCGCGACACCTGTTGCCACGGCGGTCGGTAGTCCAGAAGAAAATTCGGCTTTGAGGGCGAGTGGTGAGATTAGGGCAGTGTCTGATCAAACTGTGGTGAGTTTGGCAGATGACGTGCAGGTCTGTGATCCACGCGCCTCGGGTCTCGTTATTCAATCTAATATTTATGAACTGGATCTTCAAATAGAAGATCATTACACTCTGTCGGTCACTTTCAGAAGTGCCAGTAGCGGTTATTGTGACTCGCCGATCAGTGTGAAATTCTATTCGGAATCTGACGCCGTAGAATTTTCGAGCGACGGCTGTGAGCTGAGTAGTCGGGGAGCTTGCACAACTAATGTGACGGCTGCGAAACCAGGTACATATTCCCTTCATGCGACGATGCTTGATCAAGCCACCGGTCAATACGTTGAACTGGGTGGAGAGAGTACAACTCCGGCTTACCCTAATTTGAAAGAAAGTCCCGTTTCGCTAACCTGGGTGCCCCAGTGTTCAGGGCAACCCGAGGTGGCTATTAGTCCGTCCGGGCCTATTTCGGTCGGCCAGAGCTACCAGGTGTCAGTAACTGACTACTCGATCTGCCTGTGGGACATGATGCTAGCGGCTGAGGCACGTAAAGTAGGCTTTACGGCTGAGCCGGATAATCCCACTTTAGTTGGCCAACCGTATTCCACGTTGGCTGGCCAACCGGTGATGGAGAGTTGTCGTGACGTTGGGCCAGACAAAGTTAGCTGTACCGCTGATATTAGATCTGATACTGCCGGGGTGTTTCAGGTTAACGCCTATCATGCCGATTCCGCTGGGCTTCCGGTGTATTTACTGAAGACACCAGTGACGTTGGAATGGGTTGACACGCAATCGCCGACTTTCATCTCATTCATCCGCCAATTCCTGCTGAACTTTATCCAACAACTGTTGGCGATCCTTTTCGGTCTGTAATCAGCTTTGCCCGGTGATCCTGGCGCGGACAGTGTCGGTAGCACCGGGGTTTGGGGTGTCGTCGTTGCTTCATTGACCAGCAGCGGCGACACCTCAAACCAGTGTTGGCTTAGCTGTGTGAACTTGCGCCCTGGCCAACCCAGTCAATGGGGTGAACGATCAGTCAATTAGCGGCTCAGCGGGCGGACTGGTAGCCTGACCGACGCCGTTCGATCGGCCGCGAATGAGGAAGCGCTTCCAACCGCAATCAGCACCGGGGGCATCGCGCAACGGAAACTACGGAGGGAGTGCGCGTTATGGACGCTGCCACGAAGAAGAAAACTATCGAGGAATACGCCACTAGCCCGGGGGACACTGGTTCGCCCGATGTGCAGATCGCACTCCTGACCAAGAGAATCGCTCATCTGACCGAGCATCTCAAGGTTCACAAGGGTGATCATCACTCGCGGCGGGGCCTGATGCTGATGGTCGGCCAGCGGCGGCGGTTATTGAACTACGTCGCTCGTCAAGATGTCGAACATTATCGTCAACTGATCAGTCGGCTTGGTTTGCGTCGTTGATCTGACTGCGAGGGCGGGAGTCAATCTCCCGCCCTGCTTGCTATCTTGAGCCACTGAAGCGGGGCTGATTCGGCGCGGCGAGCCGTCCGGACGGTTCCGGGCTGGTGAAATAACCAACCAACAACATAACTGAAGAACAATTGAACATTTAACGAACAACTACACATTCACTTCTCAATCCGCTATGAACACGGCCAGCCAGAAAGGTCGCGGTCTTTGGTAGTGGCTTTCGGGTCGGTCCAGTCAGGACTTGCCCCGCGGGCCTCGATCGAAGACCGGGTGTTTTCTTACTCAAGGCCGAGGCCACCTCGCTCTTGGGCGGCGCTGTTCGCGTACCGAAAGGACCCACCATGGGCTTTAGTAGCCCCCAACTTCCATTCACTGAGGCCGTGATCGACAACGGCCCTTATGGCAGCCACACCGATCGCTTCGAAGCCGGCTTGTTGGCTCAGCAGGCGGCCGGTTCGGCGGCTTGCTACCTCGATGGCGACACGATGTTGCTGTCGGCCACTTCGGCCGCCAATAACCCGCGTGACGCCATCGACTTCTTCCCTCTGACGGTTGACGTCGAAGAGCGGATGTACGCCGCCGGCCGGATTCCTGGCTCCTTCTTCCGCCGTGAAGGCCGCCCCTCCGAGGGTGCGATCTTGGCCGCTCGGCTGATCGACCGGCCTCTCCGGCCGTCGTTCGTCAAGGGCCTGCGCAACGAAGTCCAGGTCGTGGTCACGGTCATGGCGCTCAACCCGCAGGCCTCATATGACGCGGTCGCGATCAACGCCGCTTCGATGTCGACGCAACTGGCCGGCCTGCCTTTCTCCGGGCCGATCGGTGGTGTCCGAGTCGCCCTGATCAACGATCAGTGGGTGGGTTTCCCGACCGTCGAACAGCTGGAAAAAGACGCCGCCTTCGCCATGGTGGTGGCCGGTCGGGTGCTGCCCGACGGTGACGTCGCCATCATGATGGTCGAAGCTTCGTCGACCGAAGCCACCTGGGAACTGGTCCGGGCCGGTCGGCCGGCTCCAACCGAGGAAATCGTCGGCCAGGGGCTGGAAGCGGCCAAGCCGTTCATCAAGGCCCTGTGCGACGCCCAAGCTGAGTTGGCGGCCCAATTCCCCAAGGCGACGCGGCAATTCCCGGTCTTCCTCGACTACCAAGACGATGTCTTCAGCGCCGTCGAGCAAAAAGCTGCCGAGCGGATTGGCCAGGTCAACTCGATTGCTCCCAAGCACGAGCGGGAAGTCGCCGTCGAAGAACTGCTGGCCGAGGTCCACGATGAACTCGACAGTCTCTTCCCCGAGCGTGAGAAAGAGGTCACGGGGGCTTACCGGGCGCTGACCAAGAAGATCGTCCGTCACCGGACACTGACCGAAAAGGTCCGCTTGGACGGTCGCGGGACGCGCGATATCCGGACGTTGAACTGTCAGGTCGGGGTCTTGCCGCGGGTTCACGGGTCGGCTCTGTTCCAACGAGGTGAGACTCAGATTCTCGGTGTGACGACGCTCAATATGCTCGACATGGAGCAAAAGCTCGACACTTTGGCGCCGGAGAAAACCAAGCGCTACATGCACAATTACAACTTCCCGCCCTATTCGACCGGTGAAACCGGCCGGGTCGGGTCGCCGAAGCGGCGGGAGATCGGCCACGGGGCTTTGGCGGAGCGGGCTTTGCTGCCGGTGCTGCCGACTCGGCCGGAGTTCCCCTACGCCATCCGGCAGGTTTCGGAAGCCCTGGGCTCGAATGGGTCGACCTCGATGGGGTCGGTCTGCGCTTCGACCTTGGCCTTGTTACAGGCCGGTGTGCCGTTGCGGGCGCCAGTGGCGGGGATCGCCATGGGCCTGATGTCGGAAGATATCGACGGCCAGACCGAATACGTCACGCTGACCGACATCCTGGGTGCCGAAGACGCGCTCGGCGATATGGACTTCAAAGTCGCCGGCACGCGGGATTTCGTGACCGCGCTCCAACTCGACACCAAACTCAACGGGATTCCGGCCAACGTTTTGGCGGCCGCCCTGTTGCAGGCTCGGGAAGCCCGTTTCACCTTGCTCGACGTCATGGCCGAGGCGATTGCCGGGCCGGGGGAGATGAGCCCCTACGCGCCGCGCATCATCACGGTCCGGGTGCCAGTCGACAAGATCGGTGAGGTGATTGGCCCGAAGGGCAAAGTCATCAACCAGATTCAGGACGACACCGGCGCCAACTTGTCGATTGAAGACGACGGCACGGTCTACATCGGCGCTGACAATGGCCAAGCCGCCGAGGCGGCCCGGGACATGGTCAACGCCATCGCCAACCCGCATTTGCCGGAACGCGGCGAACGCTATCTCGGGACAGTCGTCAAGATCATGCCGTTCGGGGCTTTCATCTCGCTGCTGCCCGGTAAAGACGGCCTGCTCCATATCTCGAAGCTGCGGCCTTTGGCTGGTGGATCTCGGATTGAAAACGTCGAGGACGTCTTGTCAGTCGGCCAGAAACTGCAAGTTGAGATCAGTGAAGTCGACGATCGCGGCAAATTGTCGTTGGTCCCCGTCGTCAACTGATTAAGAATTCATCAATGTCGGGCTGGTGTTGACTCGTGAATAACGGTTCAACACCAGCCCGATTATCACCACCGGTCACCTCCGGGGCGCACCGGTCACTTCGTGACCCAACTGTTGCGGTTGGCGGCCAGGATTTGGGGGAGGCTGATTTCAGTCCCTCATTCCTGGTTGGCTAGGTAGTTTGGCTTTCTTAGAGGTGAATTGGTGAACCGCGTTACTGTATTGGTCTGTTAATAACTTGCGGCTGGTTCCAGAATCCATCTGATGAGGTGAATTCGGCGCTGCCCGCCCTATTCCAGGTAGTCTAGGAACTATGCCAATCCGTCGTCGCACCGACACTGCTCTGAGCCCAGTGAAGAGCCGCCGTAAACCGCTCATCATCGGTCTCGCTATTGCCCTCGTGCTCGTGGTGGGCGGCGTGATCGCCTGGTGGCTGGGCCACCGGAGCGACGATGACCCGACCACGGTGACGAAGACCAACACGGCGACGGTCCAGCGTGGGTCGCTGGCGGCGGGTTTCAAACTATCCGGCACGATCGGCTACGGCGACGCCGAGCCGCTGTCCGGCGCCAGCACGGGAATTGTCACGAAGGTGCCGAA
>JAISGZ010000095.1 GCA_031262845.1 Propionibacteriaceae bacterium
AGAAGCGAACATCGGAGAATACTCTCCGTAATTCAGGTAGTCGATCGCCATTTCAGACCTAATCCTGATATAGGATCTGTAAGGACTGCACAATTGACTAGCGCCTTGTTCCTCAGCGGTCAGATCGACTTGGACCATTTCTCGAGCGCTACTCTCAAGCGAGCTGGTTGAGCCAACAACCACTTCCGGGTCAGCCGTCGCCACCGGTGCTACTACCTGCATCCCAGTCAGGAGCAGTGCTGTCGCCGCCACTAAGGCGATACTTCTTTGTTTAATTCTCATAACTGCCTCTGCATCGTCGTGAATTCGTCAGTTTGAACGATTACTGGTTGGTTGATCTGAGCGGGGAGATTCCTTTCACCACCATTTGCCACGGCACCACGGGTCGGTCGACGCCACGACAGTTGGTTCGAGTTTACAAGGAAAACACTCACCGCGACAATGAATATTTAGTTAACACTCCAGCGATCCGGAATATCTCGCCGCGACCGATGATTTGTCAGTTGTCATGCCACGGCGAAGCGCCCCTGGCGATGTCAAGTCAGACGACTGTCACCTGTTCATTGGTTTTGCTGCGCCCAAGGGGATGCCGATGAAGATTTTGCCGCCGTCATCTCAGACCTAGCGGAAATGGTTGTTCATCAGGTCGGCTGCGCCCTCGAGATTCCTGCCCAGCCGAGCCGATCGGCCACTGGCAGCCGTCACACGTCCGCCCTGTCAGGCACCGCCAGCTCTCTCAACCCGACTGACCAGCGTCAAGAGACTGGCTTCCGGCGGGCAGGCGATCCGATACGGGGCAGAGGGCGAGGTGCCGAGTCCAGCCGAAACGTGGAGCCAGGCCGTCTGATCGGCGGTTGACCAGGTCGATAGACCTTTGGCTTGGCGGCGGTCGAGATCACAGTTCGTGACCAAGGCGCCAAAGCCAGGCAAGCAAACCTGCCCACCGTGGGTATGGCCGGCCAGAATCAGGTCGACCCCGTCGGCCGTCATGGCGTCCAGGACTCGCTGATACGGCGCGTGCGTCACACCGAGGGCGAGGTCAGCCGTCCGGTCGGGCGGCCCGGCGACGGCGATATAGCGGTCACGATTGATATGGGCGTCGCCCGTCCCCCGGATTTCCACAGTTCGGCCCGCCACCGGCAGCAGAAAGCGAGCTTCCTCAGCTGACCTCCAGCCCGAATTCGTCAACAAGGCGCGCAACGCCTCGATCGGCAACGCTTGGCTGGTTCGGCGAGCCTGGGGCTGTTTCCGAAGGTAGTCCCACGGCACTTTCAGGGACGACCGGTAACGATCATTCGAACCGAAAACAAAAACTCCGGGAAAGGCGAACAGGGGCTCCAAGGCCTTGGCCAGCAGCGGCAGGGCGGCCGCTTCAGCCACGTTATCGCCTGTCGAAACCACCAAGTCAGGACGCAGATCAGCCAGACCACGCAACCACCTGGCGAGCGCTCGATCATGGCGCGTCAGGTGAAAATCTGACAGGTGAAGCAGCCGTAACGGCGGCTGACCGGGCGCCAGCACCGGCACCGTGACCCGGCGCAAGCGATACGACCGGTGTTCAAGCCAGCCATAGGCCAGAGCACTGACACCAGCCAGTGTGACCGCGGTCGCCGTTCGAGCCACCAGCCGCCCCAGTGACCGCGACTTGGGTAGCGTCGGGGCTCGTGAAACGCCACTCACCCCTCTGACACCGAGCGACGGCTCGACGTCTTTCGGGCTCGCCAGCCCGCCGCTTGTTGGCGTCAACCTAGGTTGCCCCACTAGCGAGGCGCGGTTGTCGTCGGTGCGGGCGTGGCTTCTTTGTCGTCAGGTCGCGGGCCCTTCGAGTAGAGCATGGTGCAAATGCCACCGCGATACGGATCGCAGCTGGTCGACAGGTAGGTGCCGGCGGCGGCGGCGTTGAAGACCGTGGACTGAACCACGCTGTAACCGGCGTTTTCCAACCGGGCCTTGACCTCATCGGGCGCACCCTGGGTGTTTGGCGTCGTGGTCGGAGTACCGCGCACAATCTCAGCCGTCGGCTTCGTGAAAGCCGTTGTCGGAATCAGATTTCGGAGTGGCCGGAGGGCGGCGTTGAAGATGATCGGCGGATCAAGGTAGCTCCAACCTTGAAGCACTCGGCCCGAAGGCAGCTTGACGCCGCTCATGTTCATTTCCCAATTCTCCCGTTTGCCGTTGTTGTTCCGGTCCCAGAACCAGTTGGTTTTCGGGTCGGGGTCGACGCTGACGGAGACCGACACCGAGATTTCCGGTGTGTAGGTGACGGTCCAGACGTTGTTGTTGTATTCCGTCGTACCGGTCTTCGTGCCCTGATCACGGTCACCGAGCCGGACTGGCGCACCCAAACCGTTGTTCGTAACGCCCTTGAGGATGTCGTTCAACCCGTCCATGACCTCGGGCCGAACCGCGTCCACCACGCAGTTGTCGGTCCCCAGGTTGTAGTTCTTAAACGTCGCCCCATCCCGGTTCTTGACCTCTTTGATGATCGACGGCGTGCAAGCCTTACCACGCGCCCCGTAAGTGGCAAAAGCGCCGGCCATCGACAACGGCGTGACATCGGCCACCCCGAGCGTGAACGACGGCTTGTCGGCGAAACCGGTGTAACCCTCCGCCTCGACCAGTTTGGCGGCGGCGAGTTCCTCGTCACCAGCCATTTCGGCCGCTTCGGCCTCGGCCCGCAAGGTCGCAACCCGGACCGGATCACCGGAGACGATGTCTGATCCATTCGCCAGTTCGACACCTGCGGCCTTGGCCATCCGGGCCGCCGCACAGGGACCGGTTTGGAGAATCAACTGAGCGTAATAAGTGTTGACCGAGTTGGCGGCCGCTTGATACATCGTGATGGCGCCGTTGCCACCACCAGTTACTCGCCAACCGCCCGAGACCGGAATCGAATTGGCGTGACCTTCACAGTCCGTGAAACGCCGGTTCCCTAATTCGAGGGAGTTTGGTGAATTAATTCGATAAGCCAACGGGAATCCTTGGTCAATGGCCGCGGCAGACGTAAAAGTTTTGAAGGTCGAACCGGCCTGGAAACCTTGAGAACCACCGTACTTTTGAGCGGCCGCGAAAACGTACGATGTTTCCCCAGCCTCCTCATTAACGCCGTAAGGCCGGTTTTGAGCCATCGCCCAAATTTCACCGGTCCCGGGTTGAACCTCGTTAATCGTGACAATAATCGGATCGGTTGCTAAGGCAAAAGCCGCTACCGAAGCGTCAGCCGCATCTTGGAATTCTGGCCGAATGGTCGTGTAAACCTCGTAACCGCCACGCTTGACGTTGCGTTTTCGCTCGTCGTAGGTCTCACCGAAGCTTTCGTCTTGATAAAGCGTTTCTTCGATAAAGTGACAGACCGTCGAGTAACGAACGCCAACACAGCCACCCTGAGCCTGCCGCATTCCCGCCGGATCAAAACCAAGAGCTTTGGTTTGAACAATCAAGTCTTCGGCTAATTCAGCCGTCGTCTTCCCAGCTTTCGCGGTCTCACAGGCCGCTTGACCTTCTGGTGTGGTTGTGTTCTCACAACCCGGTAAAACGATCGTGCCGTCGTCGATAAATTGTTCGATGTGACCCAGTCGCAACATGGCGTCGAGTACGGCGTTGCGCTTTTCAATCGCTTCTTCTGGGGCATCCGCTGGATTGAGATTCGGGTTTTGGACGATACCAGCCAACATCGCTGATTGAGCTAAATTAAGGTCTTTGGCGTGAACTCCGAAATAGTGCATCGCTGCCGCTTCGACACCATAAGCGCCATCTCCATAAAACACGATATTGAGGTAGCGGAGAAGAATCTCGTCCTTGCTGTATCGCTTTTCGATCGCAATAGCGTAACGCATTTCTTCAATTTTGCGTTCGTAGCTTTGTTCTTGGGCTGCAGCCGCGGCTTCGACATCGTCGTTCGCAATCGCGTTCTCGACACGAACCTGTTTGACGTATTGCTGAGTAATCGACGAACCACCCTGTGTCGCCCCACCAACAATATTACTGAGAAAAGCCCGGAAAGTACCCTTTAAATCCATCGCGCCGTGATCGTAAAAACGCTCATCCTCGATATCGATTTGAGCTTGGCGCATCAACGGAGAAATCTCATCCAGCGA
>JAISGZ010000100.1 GCA_031262845.1 Propionibacteriaceae bacterium
TGAATGACCCTGGCCTTTGTGGATATGACCGATTTTTCTGACTACACGGTGGCGTGTTCAGCCGTTCGAGATCCGGCGACCTCGGCCGACGATTTGGCCGTCATCGCCCGGACTCATCCCGGGCTGTGGCCGGAAATCGCTAGTCACGGGTCAGTTTCGTTAGCTTTACTGGACTGGCTGGAAGCCCAAGGCGACCCCTTTGTTCAAGCTGTCGTGGGCGCCCGGCGGGCTTTCTGGCAGACATCAACTGAGCCGGAGGTCACCCCTGATCCGGCCCCGGCCGTTCCCCCCGCACCAATGTCAGTAGCGTCTCCGGCCCCGCCCACTCCGGTGGTGTCGCCGGCCACGCCCGTGGTGTCGCTGACCACGCCCGACTCTCTTGCTTCTGTTTGGTCTCCGGCCACGCCCGGAGTTCCTCCGGTCACGCCTGTCTCTATCGCTCCTGTGTGGTCACCGTTCACTCCCGTGGTTCAGCCGGACACGCCGGTTCCGGTCGAACCTCTGACCGCCCCTGATCCGGCCCCGGCGACCGTTCCCATCGTGTCGGCTGGGCCGATCTTTCCGGTCACCCCACTCTCAGAACCCTCTGTTGCCCCGGCCACGCCCACACCTTGGGTGTCGCCGGCCACGCCTGTGGTGCCACCGGTCTCACTCGCTCCTGTTGTCCCTCCGGCCACGCCGATTACTCCGCCTTGGGTAGCTGCCTCACGTCTTTCCCCAACGCTGCCCTCGGCACCGGAGATGTCGCCGGGTTCGCCGGCCTCAGCCCGGTCCGCCAGCACTGTCAGTTCGCCATCGGAGCAGTGGACCCAATTACCGATCACGGAGCGGTCGTCATCATCAGCCAGCCAGGCGGTGTCGTCATCGTCGCCGCCTGATCCGACCGACGCCACGTTGGCGGCTCATACCCGCCCCGTGCCGACCCCAACCCGCCGCTTGGGTGATTCGGCTGGTGATCCTGACTTGGGCGAAGCCGCTTGGACGGGCTTGAGCGCTGGTTCGGCTACCTCACCGGTCCAGGCTCCAGCCTTAAGCGAGCGGCCGGAAAACCTCGGTAGCCCGGTCGCCGGGCCGCGCCACCCGCCCCGCTGGCTGTGGATCGTGTTGGCCGTGGTCGCGGTGTTGGCGATTGTTTTGACCGTGGTGTGGGTGCTCCGGCCTCCGGTGCCACCGGCTCAGGCGCCGGTCAGCTGTGTCAACAACGAACAGATTTTTACTGACGTCCTGCCCGGCTCAACTTTTTATGAGGCCACCTGTTGGTTGGTTGATCAAGACTTGATCGACCGACCGGTCATCAACGGCCATAGTGGTTTGCCCAATTTCAACCCGGGCCAGCATCTGACCCGGGCCGATGCAGCCACCTTGCTCTACCAACTGGCCGGAACCCCGACCGTGGCCTCGGCCGCTTCACCGCCTTTCGACGACGTCAACTCGCAAACTCCGGATCACCAGGCGATTGCTTGGCTGGTCGATGAGGGCATCGTGTCGGCCGGCGGCCGATTCCAACCCAACCTCGTGACCGATCGAGCCGAGTGGTCGATGTGGCTCTGGACCTACTACGGCCAACCGTCGGTCGACTTACCGCCCCAGTCACCGTTTGACGATGTCCGGCCCACCGATCGGGCCTACCCGGCGATTTGTTGGCTGACGGAGCAAGGTGTGGTCTCGGGTTCGACTGGTCAGCAGTCGTACCGGCCGGCTCAGCCCCTGACTCGTGGAACGGCGGCCGTGTTCCTGTTCCGGCTGGCCTAAACCCGGATTCGCGGCCAGACCGAATCAGAGTGGACGGGCGGTGGCCGGGGTGGTTGTCGTCGGCCCTGCCGGTTGGTCGGCCGACTGCCGATGCGGCGGTAAGGCGTAGTGGACCGGTGGTTCCCAGGGGAGGAACGACTCCAGCCGGCGGCCGATCAGGCTTTCGGCTTGGTCGAGATAGCTGTCGACGGCCGAGTTATACGCCTCGGCGGCTTGGCGCAGACGTTGGTTGAGGGTGTCGATTTGGCGTTCCAGAACCTGAAACCGCGGGTCGGCTTGAACCGGTGCTAGCCGGGCTAACTTCCGGCGGAGGAGATTCAAGCCGACCTCCAGACGAGCTTCGCACTGCGCCCGCCAGCTGACCGAAGTCAGCGACGGTAGCCGTAAGGCCTGGTTCCGCAGCGCGGCCAGTTCCTCCACTGCCGCCCGCTCCTGGGGGGCATAAATCGCGGTGGCTTGGGCTAACGGTGCAAGCAGCGCCTGGCGTTGATTCAATTCGGTCATCAGATCGGACCACCGCTGGACGATGGCAGTATGACTTTGCTGAAGGCTGTAGTAACGGATCAGCACAATTAGTCCGATGATGCCGGCTAACGCAAAGAGTAGGCCTAGTCCCATGAGGGTCCAGCCCATAGTCGAACTCCTTGCGTTTTTGGTGCCTTAGCGACTTCAGTAGTCTAAACGATGGCTGTTGAACGCCAGTCGGTGGTTCAACTCGTGGGTGGTTGTCGTCCACCGGTTGTCAGTCCGCTGTGGCTGGCCAGGTCACGAGGAAAGGTTGTCGGATGTCGGATCCCCGTTTGATTGCCGACCGGGACCGGCCGGGGGCTTGGTTTGTCCGCGTTGGGGGCGCCGACCAGTCCTACATCGTCCCGGACGATCCGACCTGGTTGGAGTTCGATTACGTCCAGCGCATCGCCGCCGTCATCGACCAGATCGCTCCGGCCGGTCAACGTTTGCGAGTGGTTCACGTCGGTGGTGGCGGTTTGACCTTGCCCCGCTACGTGGCGGTCACCCGGCCAACCTCGGCCCAAGTGGTGTTGGAGCCGGATGCCAGTTTGACCGCCGCCGTCCGGGCGGTGGCGCCGCTGCCACCGCGGTCCGGGATTAAAGTTCGGCCACTTGACGGGCGAACGGGGGTGGCGGCACTGCCAACCGCCTACTGCGATCTGATGATCGTCGACGCTTTCCAGGACGCCGGCGTGCCCGCCGATTTGGCGACCCGCGAATGGTTCGCCGAAGTCAGCCGGGTATTGGTGGCCGACGGCACGTTGGTTGTCAACCTGACCGATCACAGTCCGTTCGCCTGGTCGCGGCGAACCATCGCCGGCCTGCTCGAAGCCCAGCCGGACCGGGCGCTGACGACCACTTTGGCGGCCGAGCCGGCCACACTGAAAGGCCGTCGCTTCGGCAACCTCGTGGTCGCCGCCGGCCCCCGACTCGATCCCGCCCAGTTGGCTCGCCAAGCCGCCCGGGCGGCCTTCCCCTACCGTCTGTTGACCGGCCAGGAACTGACCAGTTGGGTTGGTGGCGCCGAACCGTGGACCGATGCCACGGCGGAGCCGTCACCGCCTCCGCCCGGTGGGCCGACGACATTCCGTTAGGTTCTTTGGCCGTGTTTCACGTGTTGTGCCGTCGGAACACTGTCGTCGTGACCGGACAGCAGCCCCCGATTTCGGGCAACTCACGCGATCGCGAACCCGACACCACCGACTGATGGCCGGCATCAAGCCTGATCGTGGTCCACAATGAAGACCGTGCAGAGGACAAGTCAGGCTTCAACCTCACCCCAGTGGCCTACGGCCGACCGCTCGTCGTCCGGTCGCGGGGTGCCACCAGTCATCACGCTGCTGGTCTTGGCTTTGGTCCTGGCCTCAGCCCCCGTGACGTTTGCTCTCATCAACCACTGGCAAGCCGGTCGCTGGGACAACCTCATGAGCACGGACTGTCTGGCTGCCAACCCGGCGGCCGATCAAGCCTGCGTCGGCGTGGTCCGGATTCCGAGCTTGGGCGATGACTGGGCACGGCCGCTGCTGGCCGAATCACAAGCTGGCTGGTTCGATAGCGGGGTGGTCTGGGTCGAAGGCACGACCGAGCCGGGCCAGATCGGTAACTGTGTCATCAGCGGCCGCCGGGTCGGTGGTGGGAAGCCGATGGCCGGAGTGGAAAACCTCAATGCTGGTGACGTGATCGTGATCGAGACCGCCAGCCACCGCTACACCTACGTCGTCGATTTGGCGCCGCGCGACCTGACCGTGCCGTCGAGTGATAGTTGGGTGCTTGACCCGGTGCCCGGTTCAAACGAGTTGGAGCCTCAGCAGGCTTTATTGACGCTGGTTTTGCGGCAAGACCGCTGGCCGACCCGCGAACGCAGTATCGGCATCGCCATCTTGCAGACCACCGAAACCAAGTAAGCTGACGGCATGTCTGATTTGACCGATCTCATCGCCGCCGTAGCCAACCAAGCCGTGGTCCACGGCCGGGTGACTTTGGCCTCGGGCCGGGAAGCCGATTATTACGTTGACCTGCGCCGGGTGACGCTGGACGGGGCGGTGGCGCCGATCATCGGTCGGGTCATGCGTCAGTTGGTAGCTGACTGGGACTTCGATTGTGTCGGTGGTTTGACGCTGGGGGCTGACCCCGTGGCAACGGCGATGTTGCACGCCGCCGCCGCGGCTGGTCAACGGCTCGACGCCTTCGTGGTCCGTAAATCGGAAAA
>JAISGZ010000106.1 GCA_031262845.1 Propionibacteriaceae bacterium
CCAAAGGATTCATCGGGTCACCTCCTGGGTTACGGTGACAAGCTGGCCTGGAGCCAGCCCCAAGCTGGCGCCGCGTCCCCGGCTCGGCGCCCAGACCACGGTCTCGGCCAGCGTCGGATCCAGCACCAAGTCCACCACTGCGGTCCGGCCGGGTACTCCCGCCGCCGCCACGGTTACCGGCTGTCCAGCCTTCAGGCCTAGCCGTTGAGCGGTCGCCGGATTCAAGCGGGCGACCAACGGCCGGGCACAGGCCAACAAGGCCGTCTCACCGTCGAGCAGCCGGGCGTCGTCGAACAACTCCCGCCAGGTCGCCAGCGTCAACTGATCGGTCGCCGGCGTTGTCGGCGCAGCCACCGCCGGCCAAACCGGCGTCGGTGATGGGACTGGTTCGATGGCCGCCAATTCGGCTGCCGCCTCGGCCGGCGTCGCCCAACCGAGTGAGTGGCCGAGTTCCTCGGCCAGGGCCGCCAAGGCCCGTATCTCCGTCATCGGCGACCGCGGTTGGCGAATGACTTGGGTGACGGGCGTCAGCCGCAGCTCCCAGTTACGGAAGCTACCACTGGTCTCTTCGAGCAGGTCAACGGGTAAGACGACATCAGCCAGCGCCGCCACATCGGACAGCCGCTGTTCCAACGAA
The DNA here is from genome assembly GCA_031262845.1 of Propionibacteriaceae bacterium. Classification (GTDB taxonomy): domain Bacteria; phylum Actinomycetota; class Actinomycetes; order Propionibacteriales; family Propionibacteriaceae; genus WQYJ01. Next base: position 638 of record JAISGZ010000106.1, read on the forward strand.
ATCACGCACTGAGCGCGTTCGAGGGCGGCCGCAGCCGCCGCCGGGTCAGGCAGATCGGCCAGTTCGAGACCGGACACCACTAGGGCTGACAGTTGGCCGTCGGCGGCCGCCGCCAACTGGGCGGCCGTATCCCGGCCCGGCTGATCGGACCAGGTCCCGCCCCACAATTGCCGGATGGCCGGGTCGGCCAAGCTGTGGCCACGCGGTCCGACAGTCGGGAAAGCACCGGCTTCGAGCGCCCCCAACTCCCCCGGCCGACGCGGAATCCAGGCCCAGCGGCCCCCCCGCTCGGTCACGGCCGCTACCGCCGCCAGAGCGCCCGGGCTGGTCGCCAAACGTTCACCGGCCAAGACCAAGGCGCCGTCTTCCAGCGCCAGTGCCGCCAGGGCTGCGGCTTCTTGACCAGGCACCGTTGACACCACGTCAGCCGACATTTTGATTGAGCCGAGCGACGCCCCAGCGCCGATGACCGTGACCTTGAGGCCACGCTCCTTGACTGCCCGACGCAGGCGCAAGAACACGATCGGGGCTTCGTCCTCCGGTTCGAAACCGACCAGCACGACCTGAGTCGCCCGGTCGAAATCGTCGTAGGTGATGCCGTCACCGAATTGCCGTCCGGCGGCCTGAGTCAGGAACGCCGTCTCTTCGTCGGAAACTGCCCGAGCCCGGAAGTCGATGTCATTGGTGCCGAGGACCGAACGCGCGAAGCGGGCGTAGGCGTAGCTGGTTTCCCGCGTCAGACGGCCACCCGTCAACACGCCAACAGCTGAACCGGCGGCTTTCAAACCGGCCGCGGCCACGGCCAAAGCCTCCGGCCAACTAGCTGGGACGAGGGCGCCTTCGTGCCGGATCAAGGGCTGGGTCAGACGATCTTGGCCCCGGGCTGAGACGAAGCCGAAACGGCCCCGGTCACAGTTCCATTCTTGGTTGACGGCTGGCAAGTCCCCGGCTTGACGCCGTTTGACTTGGTCGTGCCGTTGGTCGACGCGCAGTTGGCAACCGGCGGCGCAACCCTCACAGGTAGTCACCGTGGAAACCAGGTCGAATGGCCGAGCGGCGAACCGGTAGGCCTCGCTGGTCAGCGCCCCGACCGGGCAAATCTCGACCACATTGCCCGCGAAGTAGCTCGTGAACGGCACTTCGTCGGACAAGCCAACCTGGGCCTTGGCGCCCCGTTCGACCAGACTGATCTGGTCATCGCCGGCGATCTGATCGGCGAAACGGGTACAGCGGGCGCAGAGCACGCAACGTTCGCGGTCCAAGATAATTTGGGGCGACAGGTGTTTGACCTTGGTGTAGTGCCGTTTGACACCTTCGTAGCGCGACACCATACGACCGTCGGCCATCGCCTGATTCTGCAGTGGGCACTCGCCGCCCTTGTCACAGATCGGGCAGTCGAGCGGGTGGTTGATCAGGAGCAACTCAAGCATCCCGGCCTGAGCCTGTTTGACCTTGGCCGACGTGGCGGCCGTTTTAACCTGCATACCGTTGGCTGACACCGTCGTGCAACTGGCTTGCAGGGCCGGGAAACCCCGGCCGTTGCCAGCGTCAGGAATTTCCACCAAACACTGCCGACAGGCGCCCAAGGGTTTGAGCAAGGGATGATCGCAGAAACGAGGAATGGCGATACCGGCCTGTTCAGCGGCCCGGATGACCAAGGTGCCAGGAGGAACGGCCACCTCGACACCATCAATCGTCACCGTGACAGTGTCAGCTTGTGGGGTCACGGCTTGCTCAGCCATGGCGGGCCTCCTCACCAGACCGGGTGGCCGTCTTAACCGGGAATAGCGCGCTGGCTTCGTAGGGCAGGTATTCCCAAGCGGGTGTGTGATAACCGATTTCGAACTCATCGCGGAAATGGGTCACGGCACTGGTGATACAAGCGGCGGCACCACTGGCCAGCGGGCAGAAGCTCTGGCCATTGACAGTTCCGACCACGCTCAGCAGCTTGTCGACATCGCCCTCTTCGCCCTGACCGGCTTCCAAGCGGCGCAACAACTGGACCAGCCACCAGGTCCCCTCGCGGCAAGGCGTGCATTTACCGCAGGATTCGTGTTGGTAGAACTCGACCCAACGCAGCGTCGTCCTCACCACTGACACGGTCTCGTCGAAAATCTGCATGGCCTTGGTCCCCAACTGCGACCCAGCCGCCATCAAACCCTCGAAATCCAAGGTCACGTCCATCTGATCGGCCGTCAGAATCGGGGTTGACGAGCCGCCCGGCGTGAAGAACTTGAGCCGGTGGCCATCGCGCATACCGCCGGCCAGATCGAACAATTCCCGGAACGTCACCGACAACGGGGCTTCGTATTGACCGGGGTTTTTGATGTGTCCCGAGAGCGAATAGATCGTGTGGCCCTTGGACTTTTCGGTTCCCATGCCGGCGAACCAATCACCACCGCGGACGATGATGCCCGGCACCGAGGCGATCGACTCGACGTTGTTGATGACCGTCGGCAAGGCGTACAAACCAGCCACGGCCGGGAACGGCGGCCGCAACCGAGGCTGGCCCCGGCGGCCTTCCAAGGAGTTGAGCAGAGCAGTTTCTTCACCGCAGATATAGGCCCCAGCGCCGGCGTGAACCGTGATGTCCAGGCTGAACCCGGAACCGAGAATGTCGGCCCCGAGATAACCGGCCTCATAAGCCTCGGCGACGGCCTGTTGAACCCGCCGGATCGGGTGCAGGACCTCACCCCGGATATAGACGAAAGCCCGGCTGACACCGATCGCGTAACTGGCGATGATGATGCCTTCGATCAGCGTGTGCGGACTGGCCATCAACAGCGGAATGTCCTTGCAGGTCCCCGGTTCCGATTCGTCACCGTTAACGACCAGGTATTTCGGCGACAACTCGGCCGGCACGAAACTCCACTTCATCCCGGTCGGGAAACCGGCCCCACCACGACCCCGCAAACCGGCGTCCTTGATTTCCGTCATGATGTCGCCCGGCTGACGTTTCAGGGCCAGCCGCAGACCTTCATAACCACCCTGGGCCTGGTACGGCCCGAGTTTCCACGATTGTTCTTGGCCCCAGTTAGCCGTCAGCACCGGGACCAGAGTTTGCTGGCTCACTGGGCGCTCCCTTCCGCCAGGCTGTCAGCCGTCCAACCCCGCTCGCGGGCCAGGTTGACCCCGGCCAGGCTGGCGGGACCAACACTCGGGCCCTCATCGGCCCGGCCGTCGGGGAAACCGGCCAAAACTCGCTCGGCTTCACGCCAACTGGTAATGGTCGCGCCCCGGGTCGATTGGACACTGCGGCCGGCCGCCAGTTCGTCGAGAATCTGTTCGGCCTTGTCCGGGGTCATATTGTCCATGAATTCCCAGTTGACCATGACCACGGGCGCGAAGTCGCAGGCCGCGTTGCATTCCAGCCGTTCGAGCGAAAAAGTCCCGTCCGGCGTCGTCTGACCAGGCTTGATACCGAGCTTCTGTTCCACCTGGTCGAGGATCAGATCGCCGCCCATGACAGCGCACAGGGCAGTCGTACAGACGCCGACGTGGTGCTTACCAGCCGGCCGACGGTGGTACATCGTGTAGAAGGTGACGAAACCCACGACCTGAGCCTGGGTCGCGCCCGTCAACTCGGCCGCCAGTTCGACGCCGCGGGCTGACACCCGGCCGTCGACCGATTGGATCAAGTGCAGAATCGGGCCCAGCGCCGACCGGGGGTCGGGATAGCGGGCCACTAACTGGCGCATTTCGGCGATTGTCGCCTCGTCGATATTCGATTGCCGGTCCGTGAAATCAATCGTGCCGCTGTGGCGGAAATCGGACTCGAACTCGTGGTGGCTCATCAGCGGTCCACCCCTCCTAGAACCGGATCGAGCGCTCCCACCGCCACGACCACATCGGACAACATGCCGCCCTCGCAGATAATCGGCAGGGCTTGGAGGTGGTTGAAGCCCGGATCCCGGAAGTGGCAACGATACGGCCGCGTCCCGCCATCGGAGACGAGGAAACAGCCCAACTCACCCTTGGGTGACTCGATCGATTGGTAGACCTGGCCGGCCGGCACCCGGAACCCTTCCGTGACGGTCTTGAAATGTTGAATCAGGGCTTCCATCGACTGGCCCATAATCTGTTTGACGTGGCCGAAGGAATTACCTTGGCCATCGGCGCCGACAGTCAGGTGACCAGGCCAGGACAAGGCCGGATCTTCGACCATGACGGGCTGGCCATTGGTCTTTTCCAACCGGTCGTAGCACTGTTCGATGATCTTGAGCGACTCCCACAGTTCCTGCAGCCGAACCCGGAAACGGCCGTAGCTGTCCTCGGTATCCCAGGTAATAACGTCGAAGTCGTAGGTGTCGTAGCCGCAGTAGGGCTGGTTCTTCCGCAAATCCCACGGATAACCGGTCGAACGCAGTGTCGGCCCGGTCACCCCGAGGGCCATACAGCCGGCCAGATCAAGCTTGGCGACGTTTTCCATCCGCAACTTGAAGATCGGGTTCTCATTGCAGAAACCGGCGTACTCCGGCAGATGTTTGTGCATCCACTCGATGACGGTCCGCAATTGGGCCAAGCCGGATTCCGGTAGATCGATCGAAACGCCGCCCGGCCGGACATAGGCGTGATTCATCCGCGAACCACAGAGGGCTTCGAAGAAATCGAGGATCATCTCGCGTTCGCGGAAGCCGATCGTCATCACGGTCAGAGCGCCGATTTCCATGCCGCCGGTACCGATACAGACGAGATGGGACGCCATCCGGCCCAGTTCCATGACCAAGACCCGCAGGATGTCGGCCCGTTCGGGCACCGTGATCCCGAGCAGTTTTTCGACCGCCATGCAGTAGACGACTTCGTTGAAGATCGGCGCCACGTAATCCATCCGGGTGACGAAGGCCGAACCTTGGGCGAAGGTCTTGAATTCCATACTCTTTTCGATGCCGGTATGGAGGTAGCCGATCGACGGCCGCAACGAGGTCACGGTTTCGCCGTCCATCTCGACTTCGAGCCGCAGTACGCCGTGGGTCGAGGGATGTTGCGGCCCCATGTTGACGACGAAGGTCTCGTCACCGCGGGCTTGCCGGGCGGCCACGACGTCATCCCAGTCACCACCAGCGGCGACGAATTCCTGGACTTCACCGGTGGTGGCGCCCTCGGCTTCGACTTCGCCTAGCGTCAGGGCGATCGGCGGTGCGACCTCGTCGGGCAAAGCCACCGGGTTAGCGATCGGCGCGACCTTGGCCGACGTCGGTACCTCGGCCGTCGCCACGGGCACGGTTTCAGAGCTGGTCTCGATGGGTGTATCGGAAGACAGGTCAGGTTGACTCACTGGTACGACCTCCGCTGATCCGGGGGCGGCACTTTGGCGCCCTTGAACTCGACCGGGACGCCGTTCAACGGGTAGTCCTTGCGCTGAGGATGGCCAACCCAGTCGTCGGGCATGAGGATGCGGGTCAAGCCGGGGTGGCCCGTGAAGATCAGTCCGAACATGTCCCAGGTTTCCCGCTCGTGCCAGTTGACCATCGGGTAAACCGAGGTGACCGACGGGATCTGGGGATCGTCATCCGGGGCCGTGACTTCGAGTCGCAAGCGCCGATTGTGGGTAATCGAGAGCAACTCGTAGACCGCGTGAAGTTCAGAGCCGGCTTCGTCGGGATAGTGGACACCAGCCACCGACAAGCAGATTTCGAAGCGCAGAGCCGGATCGTCGCGGGTCGCCTGAACGACCGCCAACAACAGCTGACGTGGAATATAGGCCGTCATCTCAGCCCGGTCGATACCGACGAAATCAACCGGTAAATCGGGCACTAAGTGACGCAACCGCTCGGCCACCTGATCGAACCAACCGCCGTAGGGGGCGGCTGACCGGACGTGCCGGATGATCGGCTGAACCAGGCCGCCGTAACCCGAAACATCACTCGGACCAGCGCTCCACATTCCCTGGCGGAAAGCGATCGGGGTCGTCGGCTCGGGCTTGGCGACCGCTTGTTCGTCGCCGCCGGCCGGGTTGATGGCCGTCATCGCATCAGCCCCTTCATCTCAATCGTGGCGGGCGTCTGGAGCACCTGTTCCTCGACCGCCGCTTCGACCTTCTCGCGGTGTTTGCCAATCGGATAACGCAGCACCGGCACGCGGGCCCGGGCCGGATCGTCCGTCAGATCGAGTCCCTTACCCTGACGCAACTTGAACATGGCGTCGATCAACATGTCGGGCCGGGGCGGGCAGCCGGGAATGTAGATATCGACCGGGACGACGTGGTCACAGCCTTGGACGACGGCGTAATTGTTGAACATCCCACCCGACGAGGCACAGGCGCCCATCGACACGACCCACTTCGGGTTCGGCATTTGGTCGTACAGCTGGCGCACGATCGGCGCCATCTTCTGACTCAACCGGCCGGACACGATCATGACATCGGCCTGGCGGGGCGAGGCCCGGAAGACTTCCTGGCCCCAGCGACCGGCATCGAAGCGAGGCGCCCCGAAGGCCATCATTTCGATCGAGCAGCAAGCCAAGCCCATGGTGGCCGGCCACAAACTGACCTGGCGCAGGTAACCGAAAACCAACTCGGTGGTCGTCAGCAGTACACCCTCAGGGATTTTGTCTTCAATACCCATGAACGCCTCCCCCTCAGTCCCACGTCAGGCCGCCACGACGGACGACGTAGATGTAGGCAATAAAAACCGTGATGATGAACAACACCATCTCGACCAGGCCGAACAAGGCCAAACCGCCGGCCGGCGTCTGGCTCATATCCGCGAACGAGACCGCCCAGGGATATAAGAAGACAATTTCGATGTCGAAGACGATGAACAGCATGGCCGTGATGTAGTACTTGATCGGAATCCGACCGCCACCTTCCGGCTGCGGCGTCGGCTGGACACCACATTCGTAGGCCTCGTACTTGGCCTGGTTGAAGCGGGCGGGGCCGAGGATCGTCGATAGATAGATACTGACAGCGATAAACCCACCGGCAATAATCAGCAATCCGACGATTGGGACATAGCCGCTCATCTCTCGCCCTCGATTCTTGTTGAAGTCCCCGCTAACTGCAGCGAGACACTCGACCGTGGCCACACCCACTGATCACCGGCCATCAAGCGGGGGGCTGAACCATTTCTGCGCAGCCGATACTATCCCGAAAACATCCTGCGGTTATCACCGCCGTCTCACTGGGAGGTCGGTCAGGTCCGCTTCTCGGGCGAGGTTAAGGAACGAGTTTTTCGTCAACCAGCGTCAGAGCGGCGGCGATCGCCATGTGCATATCGAGGTACTGATAAGTCCCCAGGCGGCCGCCGAAGAAGACCTGCGGTTCACGGGCGGCACGCTCCCGATAACGCTGGAGCCGGTCCCGGTCGGACGGTGTGTTGACCGGGTAATACGGTTCGTCGTCTCGACTAGCGAAACGCGAATACTCGCGGGCGATGACGGTCCGATCGGCCGGGTAGGGACGCTCGGGATGGAAGTGGCGGAACTCGATGATCCGGGTGAAAATCGGGTCGGCGTCGGCGTAGTTCATGACCGAGGTGCCTTGGAAGTCACCGACCTCAAGAGTCTGGCGTTCGAGATCAATCGTCCGCCAGCCCAGTTCGCCGTCAGCGTAAGCGAAGTAACGGTCGACCGGGCCGGTGTAAACCACGGGCACCTGTCCGACCACCGCTTTCTGATTGACCGGCTGGGTTTGGTCGAAGAAGTCGGTCTCCAACTGGACCTCGATCTTGGGATGATCCGCCATCCGTTCCAGCCAGGCCGTGTAACCATCGGTCGGCAGACCCTCGTAGGTGTCGTTGAAGTAGCGGTTGTCGTAGGTGTAGCGGACCGGTAGGCGGGAGATGATCGAGGCCGGCAAATCGGTCGGATCGGTCTGCCACTGCTTGGCCGTGTACTGCTGGATAAAGGCCTCGTAGAGCGGCCGGCCGATCAAGCTGACCCCCTTTTGGTCAAGATTTTGTGGGGTCTGGCCAGCCAATTCAGCGGCTTGCTGAGCGATCAGAGCGCGGGCTTGGTCGGGCCCCAGGGCCGACCGGAAGAACTGATTGATGGTGCCGAGATTGATCGGCAGCGGGAAGACCTCACCCCGGTGGGTCGTGTAAACCCGGTGGACGTAGTTCGTGAAAGACGTGAACTGATTGACGTAATCCCAGACACGCTGGTTCGAGGTGTGGAACAGATGGGCCCCATAGGTGTGAATCTCGATCCCGGTGGCCGGGTCGATCTCGGAATAGGCGTTACCCCCAAGATGCGATCGGCGGTCGATGATCAAGACCCGACGGCCGAACTGGGACGCCATCCGCTCGGCCACGGTCAGACCGAACAAGCCCGAGCCCACGACTACCAAATCCACGTCCATGACTGACCTCGCCTGTCTTTTCACTCCCCTGTACTGAGCCAGGGCATTAGCTACATCCGCCGCTGAGGAGATGCGGACCCACGGAGTTTAGCGTCCAGTGGAGCTTTCCAACCCAACTCAATCCGGGCAAGTCCACAAATTGATCAGCTTGCTCCGAAGTCAAAGGAGGTTTACCCTTTAGCCGGTACTAATTACTCATTTCTTTCGAAACCGTCGGGAGCGAACGGCAAGTCAGATTTTTCCCAACATTAGAACAGTTGAAAAATGACATATCTTAGAAAGAGTAGGGCTTGCTCATTACGGAATACTGCATCAAGAGATGCAAGCGGAATACCCCTCAAGGAAATGATTTGAATGGTGTCCGGTTAAAACGAAATCATTTTAATAAGCCTCATCGACAGAGAAAATTTAGATGCTAACAAAAGCAGACTCAGAGAGACTGCCTAGTCTCGTCCTCATTGAGTCATGTGACTCTTTCAATCAACAAATAAGCGTGGAAAAAGCGATCAGCTTCACCCCTGACATCTCAGTTAGATCTCTAGAGAAGAAACTTACTGAAGAAATACGATTATCACTGCGGTTAGCATCATTAGTTGCTTCAAAAGTAATCCTACTGGACAACCAAGTTTTCGATGGCCCATCAATGCTCTCTTTGGGGCCTCCGGCAACTATCGCTGCCGCCGGTTCCGCTTGCGACGCTACTAATATTATCATTAGAGTTCGCTCGGCTAACGAGTCCGACCCACGACATTTAGTCGAACAAGCTTTACTTGAAATGTGGATGCCCAGTAACCCCGAACCCGAGTGGACAGGCTTTCGATCATCAGCCCTCAGGGCCCGAGCTAAAATTGCTCGCATCAAACCTCCTGCACCAGTACGATGGGATTCTCAACCTGAGACAATAAACGAT
>JAISGZ010000131.1 GCA_031262845.1 Propionibacteriaceae bacterium
CTCAAACTGAAACTGCCGGGGAACCAGAATTGGGTCGTCGCCTGGTCGCTCGGACGTGGGACCTTTGTGGCCGGTCGGGAACGCCGGGTCGGCGCCACCCTGGTGGGCTGCAATAGCCACACCGCTTTACCGGATGGCCCAACCTTGCGTCTGACCGTGGCTCAGAAAAATGGCCTGCTCAACTTGACCAAGTAGTCTCGTTATTTAGCCTCACACCGTGACGTCGTCGTCGACCCAATCGAAGGTCTTGGTGACGGCCTTCTTCCAATTGCGATACAAGCGCTCACGTTGATCCAGTTCCATCATCGGCTGCCAGTCTTTGGCTTGAGTCCAGTTCGCCACCACATCGGCTGTCCCGGCCCAGTAGCCGACGGCGATACCGGCGGCGTAGGACGCACCCAAGGCCGTCGTCTCAGGTACCACCGGCACCACCACGGGCACGCCGAGTTGGTCGGCTTGGAACTGCATCAGGGTCTGATTGGCGGTCATACCACCATCGACTTTGAGGCTGGTCAACTGAGCGCCGGCATCGGCTTCCATGGCTTCGACCACTTCACGGGTTTGAAAAGCCGTCGCTTCCAGGGCGGCTCGGGCGATGTGGCCGCGGTTACAGAACCGGGTCAAGCCGGCGATGACACCGCGGGCGTCGCCACGCCAGTAAGGCGCGAACAGACCGGAGAAGGCGGGGACGAAGTAGACCCCCCCGTTATCGGGTACCGACAAGGCTAAAGTCTCGGCTTCGGCCGAACTGCTGATGATCTTGAGGTTGTCCCGCAGCCATTGAATCAACGACCCGGTGACAGCGATCGAGCCTTCCAAGGCGTAGACCGCGGGTTGGTCGCCGATCTGGTAACACAGCGTGGTCAACAACCCATTCTTGGAAAAGACCGGTTCGGTACCGGTGTTCATGAGCATGAAACAGCCCGTGCCGTAGGTGTTTTTGGCCATGCCAACCTCGAAACAGGCCTGGCCGAAGGTGGCGGCTTGTTGATCACCCAAGATGCCGGCGATCGGCACCCCGGACACAACCGGAGCGTGGGCCGGAGCCAACACCCGGGAACTGGACACGATCTGGGGCAACATCGACGGCGGGATCGACATGTCGGCGGCGATTTCCAAGTCCCAGTCCAGGGTTTTCAAGTTCATCAGCAGGGTCCGTGAGGCGTTCGTGACATCGGTCAGATGAAGACCGCCCTGAACCCCGCCGGTCAAATTCCAGACCAGCCAGCTGTCGATCGTGCCCATGAGTAAGTCTCCGGCCTCGGCTTGAGCCCGGGCATCCGGCACATTGTCGAGAATCCACTTGACCTTCGGCCCGGCGAAATACGACGTCAACGGCAAACCGACGCGGGACCGGTAGCGATCCTGGTCACCGGCCGCCAGTTCCTGGCAAATCTTCTCGGTCCGGGTGTCTTGCCAGACGATGGCGTTGTAGACCGGGTCGCCGGTGGTTTTATTCCACACCACCGTGGTTTCCCGCTGGTTGGTGATTCCAATCGCGGCAATCGCGCTTTTCGTGACGTGGGCCGCTACCAAAGCGCCTTCCACGACCTGCAGGGTCCGGGTCCAGATTTCTTTGGGATCGTGCTCGACCCAACCCGCCTGAGGAAAGATTTGTTCGTGCTCCAATTGGTGCGAGCCAACGGGTAAACCGGCGTGGTTGAAAACAATCGCCCGAGAACTCGTGGTCCCCGAATCAATCGCCAAAATATATTTCTTCGACATGGCTGAGATGACCTCCATCATGGACACGGTCTAAGGTCATCGCGGTCGGGCTCCGCGATCGTTGAACCACCGGCGGCTGTCAAAAAGCAAAGCCCCAATTCAGCTGTCGTAGGTGATTCTGAGGGCGAGTATAGAAAGCCGCTGGACCAGCGTCGCCAGCGACCCCAGCAAGTAAGTGACCTAGAGGTAAAACGTGAGGTAAGTTGGTCTTGGCCTCAGCGTAGCGCGGCCTCAGCGGGTTGATCCCGGGGCCGGAGCTGCGAACAACTCCAGAAGCGAGGTGATAATGCCCACCCGTTACGACGAGATGTATCAAGCGGCGGTGCGCTATTACATCCAAAACGAGACCATGGAGACCATCGCCCGCCAGTTACAGGTCTCCCGCTCGTCGGTCTCCCGGCTCTTAGCCGAGGCCCGTCGGATCGGCGTGGTCCGGATTTCGCTGGCCTCCGAGACTGGTTCGCGCTCGCCGACGGCTCGCCAACTGGCGGAAATCTTCGGCATTACAGTTCACCTGGCGCCGGTCGCCGATGCCGCCTCCTCGAACACCCGGCTGGAACGGGTCAGCCGGTTGGCGGCGGCGCTGTTATCGGCCTCGGTACACGACGGCGCCCTGGTCGGCGCGGCCTGGGGTTTGACGATGGCCAACACCGTCCGCTACCTCGAACGCCGGCCCCTGCACGACGCCTATATCGTCCAGATGAGCGGCGGCACCAACCCTCAAGACACCGCCGCCTCCTACGTCGGTTCGATTCTCCAACCGCTGGGCGACGCTTTCGACGCCCGCGTCATTCCCTTCCCGGTACCGGCTTTCTTCGACTATCAGGCGACCAAAGAGGCGATGTGGCAGGAACGCTCGGTGCGGGCCGTGATCGACTATCAAGAACGGCTTGACATCGCCATCTTCGGTATCGGCGCCATTCACGGCCGGGTTCCCAGCCACGTCTACTCGTCGGGGTATCTCGACCCCCACGACATCGCCCTGCTGCCTAACGAAGGGGTAGTCGGTGATGTCAACACGGTTTTACTGCGCGAAGACGGTTCCTACGCCGATATCGGCCTGAACGCCCGGGCAACCGGCGTTACACCGGCCCAGATGCAGCGCATCAAACTCCGGATCGGGGTGGTCGCCGACCCCAGCCGGGCAGCCGCGCTACTCGGCGCCTTGCGAGCCGGCACCATCACGGACCTGGTCTGCGACGATGCCACGGCCCACGCCGTGTTGGAGCGTTTGCGCTAGTCGGCACCACAGCAACGTCGGTTGCTCCGGTCGTGGGAAATGCTTTCGCTCCGGGCGCCCGAAAGTCTGCTCAGAGGGGCTATTCCGTCTTGCTGGTCCCCCAGCGGGCATCACGGACCAGGACGACGTTTAGATGCGACTGGGCACTAGTCCGCCAAGGGCCCAAAAGGCAAACCACGCCGATTCAACTCGGCCTCACCACCGTCTTCGGCGGTCAGAATCCAGAGCCCGTTTTTGGTCACGGTCACGGTGTGTTCCCAGTGCGCCGCCCAGGAACCATCGGCCGTCACGGTCGTCCAGTCATCATCGAGCGTCACCGCCCGGCGGCTGCCCAAGGTCACCATCGGCTCGATCGCCAAACACAGGCCTTCGACCACTTTCGGTCCCCGGCGGGGGCGGCCAAAGTTCGGCACGTCGGGAGCCATGTGCATGGCCGACCCGATGCCGTGGCCGGTGAATTCCCGGACCAGACCGTAGCGGCCGGCCCGGCGAACCGACTGCTCGATAGCGTGCGAGATATCGCCGACCGTGCCTGAGAGGCGGACGGCTGATAAACCGGCCCAGAGGGCTTCTTCGGTCACGGCCGACAGTTTCGCCACCGGTTCGGCGACCGGACCGGCCAGCACGGTGATGGCGGCGTCACCGTGAAAACCGTCGACCGCAGCCCCAAAATCAAGCGACACCAAATCCCCGGCGGCAATCGTCTGGGACGACGGGATGCCGTGGACGATGACCTCGTTGACCGAGGTACAGACGACCGCCGGATAAGGCGGTATCCCTGGCCCCGGCGAGTAGTGGAGAAAGTTCGAAGTCGCGCCGTGGCGGGCTAAGACCTCGCGGGCGATGTCGTCGAGATCAGCCGTCGTCACACCCGGCCGGACTGCCGCCGCCATAGCCTTGTGAGCGGCCGCCACGACCAGTCCGGCTCGGCGCATCAGCCGTAGTTGCTCGGGGGTTTTCAATTCCAATCGGCTCATCTAGTTCTCTTCCCTGTATCACCATCACCGTCCACCACGAATCCCACGCACATCATTGAATGAAAACGCGGAACGCGACAAAGCACTAGCAGTATGACAAGTGAACCAAGTTGAACCTGCTGGCGTCCAGAATCCACCAGCCAGCAACGGGAACGAGACCAGTGGGTGGTAACGGCTTGCGATGACCAAGCCGTTGGCAGACAGACAGCGATCAACTGAA
>JAISGZ010000011.1 GCA_031262845.1 Propionibacteriaceae bacterium
AGGCGACGAATTTGCGATCGACCCACGACGGTTTCGCGAGGCGCTACTTGGGCAGCGGGCTTCCCACTTGAAAGGCGGTCTGTATCATTTGACGCAGATTCAGTTGGCCTATAATTCGAACCGGATCGAAGGGTCGCAGCTCTCCGAAGAGCAGACCAGATACATCTACGAGACGCATGCGGTTGACGGACCGGCTTTAGTCGATGATGTCATCGAAACCAATAACCATTTCCGGCTCTTTGACGCGATGCTCGATGCTGTCAATCAGCCGTTAACAGCTCAACAGATCAAGGAATATCACCGAATTTTGAAATCTGGCACGGCCGACGCTAGTAAAGGCTGGTTCGCCGTTGGTGATTGGAAAAGAGTTCCGAACGCGGTCGGCGGACAGATGACAACTCCACCGGACGAGGTGGATTTCGCGATGAAGCGGCTGTTGGCTGATTTCGCCAGTCCTGCCACGATGGCGTTTGAGGAAATCTGCGACTTTCATCACAAGTTTGAAGCAATCCACCCTTTCCAGGACGGGAACGGAAGGGTTGGGCGTATCATCTTGTTTCAACAGTGCCTGGCCGCGGGCATGATGCCTTTCGTTGTTCTTAACGCCGAAAAATTGTTCTATTACCGAGGTCTGTCTGAATACGACACCGAACCTGGCTTTCTTTGCGATACTTTCCGTCACTTTCAAGACATGTACTACACGACTTTCGAGCAATATCTCCCCAGGATGGAGGGGCGGTGAGAATGAGTCGTATTAACCAGTTGGTTGTGGAATTCGGCGCTTGCAGAACATTCTTACGCTATTCGCTATTTTCGCTGGTGCGAAAACAGGCCGTGAAATATCCGTTCGCGTCTCGGTGACCCACCAAAGCGTCAATGAACGAAGAGGTCATGCCTGGCAGACCCCACCACCGTCTTCACTGAAAAAAGATGGACCCGGCTCACGTGGTTGGTAAGACCACCGCTGCCACAGCGGGTAGTTCACCGAACTGAGCGCGGGCGTCAAGTGTGACAAGGGTTCTGGCGGTGGCGGCCGGAGGGCGATGGTGTGCTGAGTGAGTGTGTAGCCGGGCAGGTTCTCAGGCGGCGTCGATCAGTTGGCGGATGACTTCGGATTGGGTGGCGCCTCGTTGTTGGGCCAAGCTCTTCAGCTTGGCTTGGCGTTTTCTGCCGAGTCGGAACGCTACGACGGCGGCTGCTTCATCGTCGCCGACGCTGACAGGCCGACCTGGCCGGAGTGGCCCGGAAATGGTGCCCGGTAGTTCGCCTTGTTCGGCGGTGTCCATCATCTTTTCCAGCATCGCCGCCGTGACTTCAGTCCCATCAGCAGCGATGAAAACAACATCGGTCGCGGTCATGAGATCAGTCCTAACTCTCGCAGCATCCTCTTCGTCGGTGGCGTCTGGGCGTGGTACACGTACCAGCCGTCTGGCTCATCCAGTAAAGGGGATTCAATCCACTCCACTAGCCGACCAGCTAAATCCGGTCCGGCGCCGATATAGGCAATCGGACGGGCGTCTAACCGAGGTCGGGAAGCGACCGCATTTTTCACGGCGTGGATCACGTCCGCCTCGCTCAAATTCGGGTGACGCTCCATGACACGGGAAGCCACAATCACGAGCATAGCCACTTCTCTCCAATATGTATAACGAAATTGCGGAAAAACGTATGACGAATTCAATCTCAGCCCGGACCGAACCAGAATCAACCGACTTCGACCCGCCGAATTTGGCGGCGTCAAGTGACCGCTGTTTCCGGCCGCGTGACGCCGCCCACCGGCAAGCGTCACACCGGCAACCACATGCCGAGTAAGCGACATCAGTGCCATGAACATGGCGGGAATTGTGCGAGCACCCGTCAACGAATGACGGGGCAGTAAGGACGGGGAGGGCGTCCACGGGTCAGACCTCTCAATAATGAGATGTCGCACCGAAGAACGGGGAAACAAAAAAGCTCCCCCGCCTGGACTCGAACCAGGAACCCTCTGATTAACAGTCAGATGCTCTGCCAATTGAGCTACAGGGGATGGCAGCCATCAGAGACTAACAGATTCATCTCATGGGCGCGTACTCCTGTTCATCAATTTGATGTGGGTGCGTGCGACTGGCTACCGGTGACATCGAAACGGGGAGGGGTGATCGCTGGCCGTCAGCGGCTCTCGAATTCAAACTCGGCAATCTCATTTGTTGGCCACGACGTGGCGTTGATCGCTGTCTGTCAGCGGTTGTCGAGTGTGGAAATGGTCGGTCACTGTCGCTCATCAGGCCGCCATCTCTAACCAGTCTTGGCGCAGCCGGGCGACGGCTTGGCGTTCGAGTCGTCGGACCTTCGAAATGCTGAGATCGAGCCTGTGGGCGATCTGGTCGAGCGTGGCTGGCTGGCCGTCACTCCAGCCGTGACGCAAACTGACCACCTTGCGTTCGCCCTGGGGTAGTCGTTTCAATAGCCGAACCAGATCACGGCGGGTGTCATCACTGGCGTCGATCACTGGGTCGGCGATGGCGTCGAGCGTGGACACAGGTTCCAATTGGAGACCGACGGTGATTTCACGCCGCACCGGGAAAGCCACGTGGTGGAGCGAGTTCCGAATCCAGCGACCGGCGAAAACACCAAGCCGGCCGCGCCGCCAGTCGTAACGCATGACGGCTTGGTCAAGCGCCAAACAGCCTTCTTGGAAGAGGTCGGAGCGGCTAACCCAGGTGCGCTGAGCGAAATCCGCCACGATGACGTGAACCAGTCCGAGGTTGGACACGACCATTTTCTCCTTGGCCTGCTGGCCCCGGCTGACCAACGCCTGCCATTCGTCAGGCCGTCCCCAACTCAGCCAGCGGTCAACTTGTCCCGCTGACAAGCCGCTGACCGGGCCGCCACTACCGTGTTCCAACAACGCTTCGGCCGCTAAGCCGACTTCTATCTGTTGCGCTAAATCAATCTCGTCGGCGTCCGTTAGGCGCGGTGGCGCGGGTGATCGGGGCAGAGCCAGTGTTGTCGTCATATCCCCACCATGGACGATCCAGCTGGGTCATCGTGGGCTATCCACACAATTG
>JAISGZ010000021.1 GCA_031262845.1 Propionibacteriaceae bacterium
ACGGCGGCCGGTCACGTCTTTTCAACCGCCGCCGACTCCGAGGTGCTTCTGCACGGTTACGAGCAGTGGGGGATCGATTTATTCGATCATCTGCGGGGCATGTTCGCCTTCGTGATCTACGACCAGACCACCCAGGAATTATTCGGCGCCCGCGACTTCTTCGGTATTAAACCGTTGTATTACGCCACCATGGACGGTGTCTTTCTCTTCGGCTCGGAAATCAAAGCCCTGCTCGAACACCCGGCCTTTGACCAAGAACTCAATCCCCGGGCCTTGGAAAGCTACTTGTCGTTCCAGTATTCGCCGGGGCCGGAAACGTTTTTCGCCAATACTTACAAGTTGACGCCGGGACACTGGTTCCGCTGGCGGCCAGGCATGGTGCAACCGGAAATTGGCCGCTACTGGTCGGCTCAATTCGCGCCCGATGAAGAGCCCGACTTGGATCACTGGGTTGATGCCATCGAACAGGTCATGGACGATTCGGTCGAGGCCCACAAAATCGCCGACGTCGAAGTCGGTTCTTTCCTCTCCAGCGGTGTCGATTCGTCCTATGTGGCCTCTTCAGCCCACGTCGACAAGACCTTTACCGTCGGTTTCGACAACGGTCCGGCCTATAACGAAACCGATTACGCCCGTGAATTGTCGGCCCTCATTCCGGTCAAGAATTTCGCGAAATTGATCACAGCCGATGAATTCTGGCAGGCCTTTCCGCGGGTGCAGTGGCAGATGGATGAACCCTTGGCCGACGCCTCGGCGGTGGCCCTGTATTTCGTGTCCCAGGAAGCCGCCAAACAAGTCAAAGTTGTTTTGTCGGGCGAAGGCGCCGACGAAATCTTCGGTGGCTACACGATTTACCGGGAACCGATCGACGCCAGCTGGTACAACCGGGTGCCTTGGCCGTTGCGGCGACTGCTCGGCCGACTGGCTAGCTGGCTACCGCCGATGCGAGGCCGGAACTTCCTGGTTCGGCGCGGGCAACGGCTTCAGGAACGGTTTATCGGTAACGCCTCGATCTTTTCGGTCAAGGAACGCCGCTCCTTACTGCGCCAACCAACGACGGCGCCGGCTCCAAAGGACGTCGTCAAGCCGTGGTACGAGGCGGCCGCCGGGGCCGATCCGGTGACCCAAATGCAGGTCGTCGATCTCAACGCCTGGCTGGTCGGGGACATCTTGCTCAAGTCGGACAAGATGTCGATGGCCCACTCGCTCGAGTTGCGGCCGCCTTTCCTCGACAAAGAGGTTATGGGTTTGGCCAGCCAGATTCCGGCTCGCTTCCGGCTGGCCGAAGGGACGACCAAATACGCCCTCCGTCAAGCCGCCGCCCGCCGGATGCCAGCTAAATGGTCGACCAAGAAGAAACTTGGTTTCCCTGTCCCGATTCGGGTCTGGCTACGTGAGGAACGCTGGCAGCGAGTCATCGCCGAGGCTTTTACTTCGGCCGGAGCCGAACAGTTTTTCGACGTTGACCAGTTGAAAGATTTACTGCTCGATCACGCCCGTGGGAAATGTGATAACTCACGCAAGATCTGGACGATTTACACCTTCCTGGTTTGGTACGACGTCTACTTCGGCGACCGTCGGCTCAAGGCCACGACGACATGAACCCAACCGATCCGCAGCCAGCGCCAGCCGCTTCACCCGAATCCGGGGAGGGGGCGGCAGCGGAGCGGTCGCAACCGACAATTCGGGCCCAGGTTTGGGCCGGAACGATGGCCGGCCATTCGACCGGTCAGCAGGTTTTGGCTCACCCCGACAGCCGGGTCCGGTTGGCGCCCGGCCGGTCGGTCTCACGGCTGGAACGCGAAGACGACGAACGACAACGATTGACCCCCGGCGCGACCCTGGCGGCCGGCGCCGGGCAACGAGCCCGGCTGGAGCAACCTGACCCGGAGCGGACCTGCTTCGAACGCGACCGCGACCGCATCATCCATTCGACGGCTTTCCGGCGCTTGGCTGGGAAAACCCAAGTTGTGGTCTACCCGACCGACCACCAGCGCACCCGTTTGACGCACGCCCTGGAAGTCGCCCAAGTGGCCGGAGCTTTGGCTCGTGGCCTGGGACTCAATCAGGCTCTGACCGAAGCCATCGCCTTGGGCCATGACTGTGGTCACGGGCCGGGTGGGCACGCCTCGGAAGACGCTTTCAACCCCTACATCGAAGGCGGCTACGACCACGGGCCGTGGGGGGCCGATGTGGTCTTGGTCGACCTCAATCTGTGTCAGGAAACCCTCGACGGGATTCGGAACCATTCCTGGTCGCGACCAGCCCCGACCACGCCCGAGGGTGAAGTCGTCAGCTGGGCCGACCGGATCGCCTACTGCGCTCACGACCTCGAAGACGCCATCCGGGCCGGCATCGTCAGCCAAGCCGATATCCCGGTCGCTGTGGCAGCGGTCTGTGGTCGCCAGCGGCGTGATCAGATTCGGACCTTCATCCAGTCGCTGGTCACCACGACGGCCGCCAACGGCCGGATCGGCCTGGACCCGGCGGCCGCCCAGGCCCTGGCCGGTTTGCGGGCTTTCAACTACGAACGGATTTACACCCGGCCCGAGTCGGTCGCCCAAGCTGACGCCGTCATCGCCTTGTTACGGGGCTTGGTCGAGTATTACGTCGCTCAGCCGGCCGATCTACCACCCGACTGGCGCCCGGCCGAGGTCGAGGCGGGCAATGTGGCCACGGTCCGGGCCGCCGTCACCTACGTCGGCGGCATGACCGACCGGTTCGCTTTCGAACAAGCGGAACGATTCCTGGGTTGGGACCGGTCACGCTTACCACCGGGGATGGGGCGGTTGGCCTAAAGGTCATGAATAGCTGTTGTTGATCGTCGCCAGGCATCGATCTGGAGTGGCGACGTTTGAGGGGAATGGGCGGAATCATCTAAGAAGGCCGGATCGTCACATTTGACATGGGCTGAGATTGAGACTGTGGCGGCCAGGCCAAGAGCCAGGTCGGCGCGTTACTGCCGACAGCGCGACAGTCCGACTAAGCTGGCCGCGGTTCGTGTCGCCGCCGTTCGGCGTGCGATCGAGTCAGTTAGCCAGGAATGGTGTGGCGCTACTGCTGGTCTCGCTTGGTATCTGTGGCCAAGCGGCGGGCGGCGACGCCGGGCAATCCGATCAGCGAGGAGATCAGTCAGTGAACGCCACCTCTCAGCCGTCGGCGACGGGACCGCAACGGGTTCTTCAGCGGGTCGTCTTCCCTTATGACGCCGACCAAGACGTGCTGACGCTGTACGCCGAAGGCCGGCAAGGCGAAGCCAACCAGGTCTTGAAACGGAATGAGCGCAAACTCGGCAACCGGGCCCGGCAACAGGATGTCAGCCAAGTCCTGGGGCGGCGGCGATTCCGGGTGTCGGCGAAATCGCGGACCAGCTTCGGCACCTACTTCAACGCTTTCCCGGCCAGCTACTGGCGGCGCTGGACAATCGTTGAACAAGTCACTTTGTCCGTGACGGTCTCCGGGGTCGGGGCCGTCATCGTCTACCGCTCGAATGCCCGCGGCAACATCTACCGGGTCGACTCGCAATACTTTTCGGTGACCGCTGGTCAACCCCAACAAGTGCGGTTCGACTTGCCGTTGAAGACTTTCGCCGATGGCGGCTGGTACTGGTTCGACGTCCTGGCTGGTGACGAGCCAGTCGTGATCGAGTCGGCCCAGTGGGAAGCCCCGTCAGACCGGCCCCAAGGCACGGTGTCGGTTGGTATCACAACCTTGAACCGGCCCGACGACGTCGTCGTCTTACTCCGTCAATTGGCTCGTGACCCGCAACTCCTAGCCATCGTCGACCGGGTCACCGTGGTCGACCAGGGCCAGAAACACCCGACTGCAGCGGACGGTTTCGCCGCCGCTGAGGCCGCCCTGGACGGTCGTTTACGCATCATCCGCCAGGCCAACTTGGGCGGTTCCGGTGGTTTCTCGCGCGGGATGAGCGAAACCCTCGATGAGGGTGTCAGCACGTACCACCTGATTTCCGACGATGATGTCCGGGCCGAGCCCGAGGGGATTCTGCGGGCCGTGGCTTTCGCCGATCTGGCTTCGCGACCGACGATTGTCGGCGGGCACATGTTCTCGATGTTCGACCGGGCTCACCTCCACTCGATGGGGGAGCGGGTCAATCTGTGGCGCTTCTGGTGGGGTTCGGCGCTCAAAGAATTCCCTGACGGCCACCATCTCGACGAGCAATCGCTGCGTTCGACGCCGGAGTTACACCAACGCATCGACGTCGATTACAACGGCTGGTGGATGGAACTGATCCCGGTTCAGGTGTTACGCCAATTGGGCTTGTCACTGCCCGTTTTCATCAAATGGGACGACTCCGAATACGGCCTGCGGGCCAAGGAAGCCGGTATCCCCACGGTCAGTCTGCCCGGTGTGGCCTGTTGGCACGTGCCCTGGACTGATAAGGACGACGCCCTCGATTGGCAGGCCTACTACCACGAACGCAACCGGATGGTGGCGGCTTTGCTCCATTCACCCTTCCATTTCGGCGGCCGCTTGGTCCGGGAAAGCCTCTACCTCCAAGTCCGTCATCTGTTGTCGGCCCAGTATTCGGTAGCCGAACTGCGGATTCAAGCAATTGAGGACTTGCTGTCCGGGCCCGATCACCTACACGAACAGATCGACACCCGGTTGGCTCAGATTCGAGCCACGCGGGCCGAATTCGATGACGCCAAAGTCGCCCAACGAGCCGACCACTTCCCGCTGGTGAAACGGCGGAAGGTCAGCAAGCGCGGCGATGACGTAGTCCTGCCGACCAACCTGCCGGCCACGATCGTGATGGCCGCCATCGGTAGTTTGCGGGCCTTGAAGCCGGCCCGGAAACTCAGCCGGGAACATCCCGAGGCCGAAATCGCGGCGGCCAACGCCCGCTGGTTCCTGCTTTCCCGCTTCGATTCGGCCCTGGTCTCAACCTCCGATGGTTCGGGTGTGTCCTGGTACAAACGGCAGCCAGAAGAATTCCGGTCGTTGCTGCTGCGCAGTATCGCCCTCCACGAACGCCTCCTGTTCGAATGGCCCCAACTGGCCCAGCGTTACCGGGAAGCCTGCCCCCAATTTGTCAGCCAAGAGATGTGGAAACAGACTTTCGCCCGGACCCAAGCTGAAACCGATCAGACACCAGCCGCACCGACCGGCGATCAGCCGGCCCAGTCGTGGATGGATGTCTCCGAACCCACGGTTCAGGGAGCCTGACAGTGGCCGACTCAGCCCCGGGGTCGTTGCGGCTGACCGAACCCGGTCACGGCCGCGGTCTGTTCGACGTTTTCACCCAGCGCTATCTGCTGAAATTAATTGTCCGGAAGGAATTGCGGATTCGCTACCGCGGTTCGATTCTCGGCATGTTGTGGTCGTACGTGAAACCGCTGACCCAGTTTTTGGTCTTTTTCTTGGCCATGGGTGTCTTCCTGAAATTACGCGACACGGTGCCGGATTACGCGATCTACCTCTTCAGCGGCATGATCGTCATGAACTTCTTCGGTGAGGCCTTTACCAACGCGACCCGGTCTCTGTTGTGGAATGCGCCCCTGATCAACAAAATCTACTTACCGCGAGAGCTATTTCCGGTGGCTTCGCTGTGGGTGGCAGCGGTCCATTTCTTTCCCCAACTGGTCGTCCTGCTGGTGGCGGCGGTGGTCAGCGGTTGGCGGCCCCGGCCGCTGGAACTAGCCGGAGCGGTGTTGGGATTTGTCATCGTGGCGGTGCTGGCGTTGGGCTTGGGACTGCTCTTCGGCGCCATCAATGTCTTCTATCGGGACGCCGAAAATCTGGTCGAACTGATTGTCATGGTGGCGACCTGGGGATCTCCGGTGTTGTACACCTGGAATCTGGTGCGCGATGTGCTGCCGACCTGGGCTTTCTGGCTCTACCAAATGAACCCATTGACGGCGGCGGTCGAGTTGTTCCATCACGGCTTCTGGTTCGGCGCCATCGAACGGACGGGGGTTTTACCGAATGGACAAACTGCGATCCCAGAATCGCTGTGGCTCCAAGCGGGCGGTGCCCTCTTGATCGCCTTGGTTGTGCTGGCGGCTGGGGAAGCCCTCTTCCGCCGCCTCGAAGGCCGTTTCGCGCAGGAGCTCTGATCATTGTGACTGCCGCTATCGTCGTCGAACAC
Organism: Propionibacteriaceae bacterium; assembly: GCA_031262845.1. Classification (GTDB taxonomy): domain Bacteria; phylum Actinomycetota; class Actinomycetes; order Propionibacteriales; family Propionibacteriaceae; genus WQYJ01. The sequence continues at coordinate 6,113 of JAISGZ010000021.1, forward strand.
GTGAAAAAGAAGTTCACCCTGCGCCATAACCGGTCCTTCAAAGAGCTGGCCATGGCGGTGATCCGTCACCAGTCGATCGCCGACACTTTCTTGGCCGTCAACGACGTCACTTTCGACGTCCATACGGGAGAGACCTTGGGTTTGCTCGGACTCAATGGTTCTGGTAAATCGACGTTGCTGAAATTGATCTCCGGGGTCTTGACGCCCGATTCGGGAGCCATTCTGACCCGCGGTCGGGTGGCGGGTTTGATTGAGGTCGGAGCCGGTTTTCACCCCGATTTGACCGGCCGTGAGAACGTCTACCTGAACGGCGCCATCCTGGGGATGACGGAGAAACAGATCGAAGCCAACTTTCGCAACATCGTCGATTTCTCGGAAATCGAGAAGTTTATCGACACAGAGGTGAAATTTTATTCGTCGGGGATGTTTCTGCGACTGGCCTTCTCGGTCGCGGTCTACTCGGATCCCGAGGTCTTTTTGATTGACGAAATCTTGGCGGTCGGGGATGAGCCATTTCAGCGCAAATGCCTCGACCGAATCCGTGAACTCCAAGGTGAAGGCCGGGCTCTGATCGTCGTCAGCCACGATCTCAACATGGTGGCCGGCCTGTGCGACCGCGGAGTCTTGCTGGAACAAGGCAAGGTTCGCCAAGACGGGCCGATTGACGACGTGATTAAAACTCTGCGTGACTCACACCTCTAAATGAACCCAGCGGTGAAGAGGTGGCCGACGTCAAGAATGAACTGTCACCGGTGGTGTTCAGGACTGTTTCCTGAACACCACAGATCACCAGGTCAGTAATGCACTTTGACAACAGTTCCCACTGGCGCCCAGTTGTAAATCGCTCGGGCCTCTTCGACTCTCATGTTGATACAGCCATGTGACATCGGATGACCGAAGTTGTTGTGCCAGTAGGCGCCATGGAGCGCTTCGCCACCGTTGTAATACAAAATCCACGGCACACTAGGTTGAACGTAGGTTGTGCCGTTGGGATTGATGCCTCGCATGTCTTGCAGCGCTCGTTTGGCATAAACCGTGAAGGTGCCGGTTGAGGAACGGAAAACTAACCCCGAGCTAATCGAGACCGGACCAAAAGCGACGCTTTGGCCGACGAAGGCGGTTAACGTTTGGTTACTGAGATTGACGTCGATCCACTTACCGCCCTCCACCGCAGTGGCGGCTTGGCCAGGTGACCACACAATCGAACCGCGTTGGAAATCCTGCTGGATGCTGCCACCGACAGCGTATTCGCGGCCGATGGGGAAGCCGAGCCAGCTGGATTGGGCGCCGAGGGCTTTGTAGTGGGCGCCGATGGCGCCGCCTAGGGTCCATGAGCCGGTGGTGGGTGACCAGAGGATTGAGCCGAATTGGAAGTCTTGGCGTTGGCCTGAGTAGGCGGGGTATTCGTCGCTGGTGGGGAAGCCCATCCAGCCGGCGCCGGTGCCGGGGTCGGTCCAGGTTTCGGCGTTGGCGCCGCCGACGGCGTGGGGGCCGGTGGTGGGGGACCACGAGATTCTGCCGCGGGGGAGGGGGGGGGGGTGGGCGGTGCCTG
>JAISGZ010000038.1 GCA_031262845.1 Propionibacteriaceae bacterium
TGACCTACTCCGAAGCGGCCAACTTGGCTGACAACCAGGTGGTCGTCCGGTCGCTCAACACGACCATCATCGGCGTCTTGCCGGTGGCGGCGCTGCTCTTCGCTGGCGCCTTCGCGCTCGGCTCCAGCCCCTTGGAAGACATCGGTTTGGCCTTGTTCGTCGGCATGATCGCCGGCGCCTACTCGTCGATTTTCATCGCCACACCGCTGCTGGCCCAGCTCAAAGACCTCGAACCGGCGGTCAAGGAGCACACGGCCAAAGTCATGCGGCGGCGCCGGAAAGAAGCGCTCATGGCGGCCAAAATGCCGGCCGCTGAGGCTGATTCAGCCGTGCCTGGTGATGTGGTTGCCAGTGATGGGGATGAGACCGGCGCTAACGCGACCAAGTCGGTGAGCGGCCCAGCCACCACGGCCGAGACCGGCCGCCGTCAACCGCATCACCAATCCCGGGCTCAGCGCAAGCGTCGCTGAATCCGCCGCTCCTGGCCGACCGGAACCGTCTCAGTCAGACGGACGTAACCTCAGCCCCAGTGTTGACAGCGGTATAACATGGGCGCTTCAGCGCAGAGGCTGGAACGGCTTCAATGAAGGGGCCGTGGAACTGGCGAAAGGTCATCAACGGGACCTCAAGGTAGCGAAGGAGGGCGGCGGTTGTGAGTGACGATGTCACCGACACCACTGCTCAGCCTGAGCCGCGCCCCCAGTCACATTCGCGCGAACTCGAAGTCTTACCAGCCGCCCAACGGACGGTGGTGCCGCAGCGTTTGACACCCGATTGGCCACTGCCACTGCCACCGCCCGACCAACCGGACGTTCAACCAGCCGATCAGCCGGACCCGGCTCCGGCTGCCAAACGACGCCCGGCTGGGCCAGAAACCGACGGCGCCGGCGGCGGCAACTGGTTCAATCCTCTGAGCTGGTTCCGCAGTCACACGGCGACCAAGCCGGCCCCGGCCTACGATCCGGTTCTGGAGCCGCTGTTCACGGTGGTCCGAGCCAACCATCCCCAGACGAATTTCGACCTGCTGGAACGGGCTTACCACCTGGCGGAGCAGTATCACACCGGTCAGACTCGGCGGTCGGGCGAGGCCTACATCACTCACCCCTTGGCGGTGGCGACGATCTGCGCCGAGTTGGGGATGACGGAGACGACCTTGGTGGCGGCTTTGCTCCACGATGTGGTCGAAGATACGCCGTACACGATTGAACAGTGCCGGGCCGATTTCGGGGACGAGGTGGCCCGGCTGGTCGACGGGGTGACGAAACTGCCATCCGAGAGTTTCGGCGCCACCGCCAAAGCTGAAACCGTCCGCAAACTCATTGTCGCCATGTTCCACGACGTCCGGGTGGTCGTCATCAAGTTGGCCGACCGGCTGCACAATATGCGGACGATTGGCGTTTTGCGGCCGGATAAACAGAATTCGATTGCCCAACAGACGTTGGAGATTTACGCCCCGCTGGCTCACCGGCTGGGGATGAACGCCGTCAAATGGGAATTGGAAGACCTCAGCTTTTCCACCTTGCACCCGAAGATTTACGACCAATTGGTGCAGCAGGTGGCGGCCGAACAGCCGGCCCGGGAAGTGGTTCTGCAAGAGGTCGTGGCCACGGTCACGGAGGCTTTCAAAGCCCGGAAAATTCCGGCTACGGTCTATGGCCGACCGAAACACTATTACTCGATCTGGCAGAAAATGGTCGTCCGGGGCCGTGATTTCCAAGACATTTTCGACCTGCTCGGTTTGCGCGTCTTGGTCGAGTCGAAGGACGATTGCTACGTCGCCCTGGGCGTCATCCACGACACCTGGGTGCCGGTGCCGGGCCGGGTCAAGGATTACATCGCCAATCCGAAATTCTCCACCTACGAGTCGATTCACACGACCGTGGTCGGACCGCAAGGCAAGCCGGTGGAATTCCAAATCCGGACCCAGGAGATGCACCGGAACGCTGAATACGGTGTCGCCGCCCACTGGAAATACAAGTCGCTACCCGGTGGGTCGAAAAAGGCCAGTCTCAAGAAAGGCCGCCTCGACCCCCTCGATTTGGCGTGGATTCGGCGGGTTGCTCAATGGGGGAGTGAGGAGAGCGATCCGCGGATTTTCCTGGATTCACTGATGTTCGACCTCGGTAGTTCCGAGGTTATGGTCTTCACGCCCCAGTCGGACCTGTTTTTCCTGCCCCAAGGTGCGACCCCGATTGACTTCGCCTACGCCGTTCACACGGAAATCGGCCATCGCTGTATTGGCGCCCGGGTTAACGGCAAGTTAGTCCGGTTGGAGAGCCAGCTCAGCGACGGTGATGTCGTCGAGGTGTTGACTTCGAAGGCCCCCGACGCCGGTCCGTCGCGTGATTGGCTCGACTTTGTCCGCTCGCCCCGGGCGCGCCAGAAAATCCGCCAGTACTTTTCCCGCGAACGCCGTGATGAGGCGATCGACCAGGGGAAAGACGCTCTGGCCCGGGAACTGAGACGGACTGGGCTGCCGCTCAACCGGTTGTTGACGCTGCCGTATCTGACGGCTGTCGCCGAAGACCTCCACGTGGCCGACGTGACAGCGCTCTACGCCGCCGTCGGGGAGAACAAAATTTCCGCCGCCGCCGTCGTCGAACACCTGATCTCCGTCGAAGGCGGTCCCGAAGCGGCCGCTGAAGAGTCGTTCGAAGATCGCGGCGTGCCCGAGGTTGGCCGGGGTCCGCGGGAGTCGGTCAACCCCGGCATCGAAGTCCAAGGCGACTCGTCGACCTGGGTCAAGTTGGCCAAGTGTTGTACGCCCGTGCCGGGCGATGAAATCGTCGGTTTCGTTACGCACTCACAAGGGATTTCGGTCCATCGGTTGGATTGCGGCAATGTCATCAGCCTCATGAAAAGCTCGCCCGAGCGGATCGTGCCGGTGACTTGGGCCCAGCGCACCGGCGGTAATTTCCTGGTCACGATCCGGCTCGAAGGACTCGACCGGCCCGGTCTTTTGGCCGATATTTCGAGCGCCCTGTCGGAGAACAAGGTGTCGATTATCAAAGCCCATCTGACAACGGAAAAAGACCGTACCGCCCGGGTCACGATGACCTTCGAAATCCCCGATCCGAGTTTCCTCGATCACGTCTTGTCACGCTTGCGCGGTATCCGTGACATCACCAATGTGGCTCGCGTCAGCAGTTAAGTGGTTTGAGGCCGACACTGCCCACGGTTTGGTCACTTCGAGGCGCTACGCTGAAGCGACGGTTCGACCGACGGCCTCCACCAGTCGGCCAACTGTTGACGACATTGAGAGTCGCCCTCCCTCGGCGGAGGGTGTGTCAGGAAGGACAGTATGGGGCTCTGGGACCGGCTCGGCGGGCGGAAAGCCGCGGCCGCCGAGACCGCTGAGATCTCCTCGTCACAGGTCACGACGGGCCATCACCGGCTTGATGAGGACGCCGCCTTGGCCGAGCGGTTGTGGGCCAGTGGCCGGGCCGACACGGCGATCGGCTTGCTGCGTGGCACGGTCGAACAGGCTCGCCACACGCTCGGGCCGCAAGCCGAGCCGACGCTACGGCTAAGTTTGCGCTTGGCCGAGTGGCTTCTGACCCAAGCCGACCAGCAACTGGCTGATGGTCAGGTGTTGGTGGCGTTGCGGCGGGATATGGAACGGCGCGGTACCGGGGTCATTGATCTGGCTGGTTTCGAGGCCACTTTGGTGGCCGCTTACACGGAGCCGACGGCTTTACTCGACCAGATCATCGAAGCCGGTCAGGCGACCTTGGCGGCCGATCAGCCGCTGCTGGTCGAAGCTCGCCGCTGGCGTCAAAGCCTGGCCGAGCGTGATATCGCCGAGACCGCCTCCCAACTGACCGCCCAGGCGGTTGACGCGCTCCTCGACCAGACCCGGCGTGAGGTCGTCAAACGCTTACGGACGGTCAGCCGTGACCAAGCTCGGCGTGAGGCCGAGACCGTCGTGGCGGCTCACCGTCAGTTGGCCGCCCAGGCCGAAGCCGAGCAGGGGGCCGACGATCCCGCGACCTTGCAAGCCCAATACACCCTGGCTTGGGATATCTACCACCTGGGTAATTTCACGGATGCGCTCAACCTGGCCGAACAGGTGTGGCAGCGGCGCCTGGCTGTCTTTGGGCCGGACCACACCGAAACTATTCGGTCGCGCTATCAGATCGCCTGTATTCACGGTGGGCTCGATCAGTTCGACCGGGCGATCGGGGAACTCGATAGTGTCATCGCTGATTTCAGCCGCGTCGATGGGCCGACCGACACGACCACTCTGACCGCCCGGCGGCTGCAAGCCGACCTGATCGGTTTCAGCGGCGATTACACGCGGGCCGCCCAGTTGGCGGCTGAGGTCCTGAGCCAGGCTCAAGAACACGAGGCCGCGCCGGAAGTGGTCGAAGAGGCCGAAGTGGCCGCTGACTTGTGGCTGCGGCTGGCCTGATCGGACAACGGAAGCGGCGAGGAGGCTTAGCGTGGTCGACCAGAAGATTGATCTACACACCCACTCCACGGTCAGTGATGGCACCGATCAACCGGCCGACTTGGTGGCAGCGGCGGCCGCCGCCGGGTTGGCGGTGGTGGCGCTGACCGACCACGACAGTGTGGCCGGTTGGGAGCCGGCCTTGGCGGCCGGGGCGCGGCTTGGTGTCGAGGTTGTCCCCGGGATCGAGTTGTCGGCCCATGTGCCGGTGCCGGACGACGATGGCCAGTCGACCGATGAACGATCGGTCCACATCCTCGGTTACGGTCCAGACCCCGATAACCCGGCTTTGCGAGCCATTTTGGAGCGGATTCATCAAGCCAGGGACCAGCGCATTCCTCAGATCGTGGCCCAGCTGACGGCCCTCGGTTGGCCCCTGACGGTGGCCGAAGTCGAAGCCCAAGCCGGCGGCGCCGTCATCGGCCGACCCCACGTGGCCGATGCGCTGGTGGCCCGGGGCTACGTGGCCGATCGGGACGAGGCCTTCGCCCGCTGGCTGCGGAACGACGGGCCGGTCCAGGTGCGGCGCTTTACGCCGACCGTGGGGCAGGCCGTGGATTTGATCGTCGGCGCCGGTGGCGTGGCGGTTTTGGCTCATCCTTGGGGTCGGGGTGGTGAAACTTTGCTGACGGAGCTGATCATCGCCGATTTGGTGGCCCGCCATCAGCTGGCTGGCCTCGAAGCCGATCACGTCGATCACGACCCCGAGCAGCAGCAACGATTGCACCGGCTGGCCGATAGTCTCGGGATTATGGCCACCGGGTCGAGCGACTACCACGGTCGGGGTAAGACCGGCCACCCGTTGGCGGCGCGGACAACCGAACCGAGCGTGTACGGTGAGCTGCGGCGGCGACTGGATGCAATCCAACAACCCGCCGGCTGAGCAGCAGACATCGAGCAGCACACAAGGAGAGCGATCGTGACCGGGCCAACCACTGAGGCAGAGCTAGAAAACGTAGCGGAAGCCTTGGCCCAAGCCGATTCGGGCGCTTCACTAGCCCGATCGCAGCGGCGGAGCCGGGAAATCGAAGCCCAAATCGAACGCGATCCCAGCCAGTTCCGGGTCCTGACCGGTGACCGGCCGACCGGCCAATTGCACGTCGGCCACTACTTCGGGTCGATCATCAACCGGGTCCGACTGCAAAATCAGGGCGTTGACACGCTGGTCCTGATCGCTGACTACCAGGTCATCACCGACCGCGATGGCGTCGGCCCGATCGCCGAGCGCGTCATCGCCATGGTGGCCGACTACCTGGCGGCCGGAATCGACCCCGAGCGGTCGCTGATTTTCACGCACTCAGCGGTACCGGCCCTCAATCAACTCTTATTGCCGTTCTTGAGTTTGGTGACCGACGCCGAATTGCGTCGCAACCCGACAGTCAAAGCCGAACTCGACGCCACCGGCGGCCGGCCGATGTCAGGGCTGCTGCTGACCTACCCGGTCCATCAGGCGGCCGACATCCTGTTCTGCAAGGCCAACGTCGTGCCGGTTGGGAAAGACCAACTGCCACACCTGGAGCAGACCCGGGTCGTGGCCCGCCGCTTCGATGAACGTTACGGCCGGGCGACCCCGGACCAGCCAGTCTTTCCCCAAGCCGACGCCTTACTGAGCGAGGGGGCGATCACGATCTTGGGGCTGGACGGAACCAAGATGAGCAAGTCACGTGGCAACACGATCGAACTCGGGATGGACGCCGAGACGACGGCCAAGCTGATCAAGAAAGCCGTCACCGACTCCGACCGCCACATCACCTACGATCCGGTCAACCGGCCGGGGGTCAGCAACTTACTGAACCTGGTGGCGCTGTCGACCGGTCAGGATCCGGTTGCGATCGCGGCCGAGATCGGGGACGGCGGGGCCGGTACCTTGAAGCGCTTGGCGACCGAGGCCCTCAACGAGCGGCTACGGGCCCACCGGGCCCGGCGGCTTGAGCTGATGGCCGAGCCGGGGTATCTCCACGAAGTCTTGGCTAAGGGCAATGCCCGGGCCAACGCCATCGCCGATCAGACGCTGCTTGAAGTCCGCCAGGCCATGCACATGGTCTACTGACGAGACCGAATCTCTGACTGGATCACTGCTCCGGTGGCTTCGGCTTCGGTGACGCCGACTGCCCTTTTCGTTGGCCCTTGGGTTGGTCAGTTTTGGCCGTCTCCCCACTTGACCGATTCGGTGTCGCCTGGTCGGGGGCTTTAGCCGGTTTGGGATGTTTACCGATGGCGGCTTTCGACTGCGGGTGACGGGCGCTCGTGCCACTAGTCGGCCGGTGGCCTGACCGCTGGGGTGGTTTCGGTGGGGTCTCCTGAACGCTATCGACGCTATCCGGCTGGTCTTGGCCGGCCCGGTGTCGGCGGGAGATGGCTTGGGCGATCCACGAGGTCGGGATATCCCGACCGGTGACGACGTAGTGGAGTGTCGAGTCGTCGTAGGTAACCTCGGTCAGGCCCCGGAAAGCAGTCGGCTGACCGGCGATGACCAACTCGTCATCAAGGTGGAGTTCCAAGTCGTCGTCCGGCAAAATCGTCCGTTTCTTACCCCGGACGTGAAACAGCGGCACGGCTGAAATCAGGACATCGCGGTCTTGGGGCGACCGGAACAGATCCCCAATTTTGAGCGGCCGGTCGGACAGCCAGCGACTGACCGCCGGTGTTTCACGGTCGTTGATCTTGAGCGGCCGGATGACCGGAGCCCGGGTGGTCAACCGGGCCACTAGCCGTTCGGTCATGTCGTGGGCCGAACTGTCGTTGGCGGCCATGACCGCCTGGACGAACTGCCAGTAGTGCGGGTTGACGAGGTGAACCAAGACCTGCTGGGTGATCAACCCGGGCGGGAAAAAGACCGAGTCGGGTTTGAAAGCTTCGAGCAGCAGCAGCCGTTGATGAGACATCACCCGAACCGCCAGATAGGCCTCGGGCCGAATCCGGCGGGCGTGAGCCGCCAAGGCCAAGTTGGTGGCGTCGGATTCCGATCCACAGACGATGGCGTCGATTTGGCTGAGATCGGCGTCGGCAGCTCCGTCCGGTTCGATCCGGTTGACCTGGTGGCCGACCGCGGTCAAGTCGCGCGTGATTTCATCGCCGAAATTACCGTCCGAGATGACCAGCCAGCGTCTCAGCGTGAAGGCCGGCGGTAAAGGCTGTAACTCCGTGCCGGCTTCGGCCATCAACCACATCAGCAAACGGTAGGTATTGGGCTGGTGAAGCGACATCAGCAAGAAATGACCATATTCGTCAAAAGCGTTGATGACCGCCGTGGGACTGAAATCCCGCATTGCTTCAGAGACCCGTCGGCTCACCGCCCGCGCCAAAATCGTGACGTCGGGTCTCAGTAGGCGACAGGCCATGACGATCTGTAAGTTCGTCTCTTCATCGCCGGTCAGAGCCAGGACGGCCTCGCAACTGGGATTATCGAGCCCGGCGACCCCAAGGATCGCGGGGTCTTTGGCGTCGGCCGCA
>JAISGZ010000093.1 GCA_031262845.1 Propionibacteriaceae bacterium
ACCGTGATCATGGACGAGTTGGAGAAGACTTCGGCCGATACCACCGAGTTGGTCAAGGTCACTCAAACCCAACAGGCCACCGTGCCGACCTCACCGGCGAGTCCGAATCTGGTTCTCAACCTGGCGATCGGCTTGGTCGCGGGCCTGGCCCTTGGCATCGGTTTGGCCTGGTTGCGATCGGTGCTCGACACCCGGATCAATTCGGCTGACGACTTGAAGAATGTCACGGGCGGCCCACTGCTTGGGACCATCCCATTCGACCCCGAATCGCAAACCCGGCCGCTGGTCGTCCACGACGAACCCCATTCGCCAGTGGCCGAGGAATACCGTGGCCTGCGCACCAACTTGGTTTTCACCAACGTCGGTGGCAAGGGTCAATGTGTCGTCATCTCAAGTGCCAACCCGAGCGACGGCAAGTCGACGACAGCCGCCAACCTGGCGATCACGCTGGCCGATTCGGCCCGCCGCGTCGTCCTCATCGACTGCGACTTCCGCCGGCCGGCCCTGGCCCGCTACATGCGCGTCGAAGGTGGCGTTGGTTTGAGCGACATCCTGGTCGGCCGGGCCCAGCCGGTCGACGTCTTGCAGCGCTGGGGCAACGAGAATCTCTACGTCTTGCCGACCGGCCACACGCCGCCCAACCCGAGCGAATTGCTCGGCTCGGATCTCATGCAAGACCTGGTCGCCTTCCTGCTCAAGAGCTTCGACTACGTGCTGATCGACTCCCCGCCGCTGCTGGTGGCGACGGACGCCACGGTCTTGTCCCGGGTCGCCGACGGGGTCGTGCTGGTCGCCTCCTACGACACTACCCGCCGCCACGCCCTGGCCGCCGCCGTCAACTCCCTCAACATGGTCGGTGGCCGTCTCCTCGGCACGATCCTGACCAAGGTGCCGGCCAAGAAGGTCGGCCCCTATCGCTCCGGTCACGGCTACGGCGCAGGTTACGGTTATGGCTACGGCTATTACGGCAAGGACACGCCGGGTACGCAGTCGAGTGAACGCTCCGACAGCTGATCCCTGTCGGCTTCGATAATCCCTGTCGGGGCCGAGTATTTCCTTTTCACGGTTCCCGCGTTTCCGCTGGAGGCGGTCGTCGGCTCAGACCGTGTTCACTTCCAGCACTACCAGCCCAGACGTAGTGGTAGTAGCAGTCCGGCCGTAAACAGCGGTTGACGTAACACCCCGCACTACGCCCATGTGTAGCGGTCGGCCGTGAAGTCGTCGTAGACAGCGCGGTTGACGTAACCCCTACCCAGCCCAGCCGTAGCGGTAGTAGCGGGCCGCCCAAACGGTCATGAGAATGCCGGAGAACAGCAACCAAACTGTCACAGCGACCAGCCGGGCCCACCACCACAGGCCTTTCAGACGCCGCTCGGCAACTTCGCCGATCAGGGTCCAGAGCGGGAACCAGAGCAAGGTGCTGCGGGAGATCGACAACAACCAGTACGAGGTCGAGAAGGCCAACACGTGAACGCCAACCCAGGCTCCCTGGGCGACGCGATAGCGCAGGAAACAGATGATCGTGATCGTGAGCCCGATCCAGAAGGTGACCGTTTCGGCCCCGAACACCCACGCGTTGGCGGCGTCGTTCTGGATGGCGCTGACCGTGTTCTGGTAGGCCTGCCAGGGCCAGTGGAAGGAGCGGCTCCAGCCGTTGACCTGAGCCTCGTACCAGGCCATCCAGCTGCCGAAATGAAGCTTGCCGTAGGCCGACCAGGTGACCAGTACCGCCAGCGGTATCAAGAGCCAGACGAGTCGGCGGCCGACCGCCCGCCAATCTTGTGGCCAGCGGGCCCGCTCACCGAGAATCGCCAGCAGAACCAAAGCACCGAGCAGGAACAGTCCCGAGACCCGGAACAAACAGGCCCCGGCCGCCAAACCGGCTGCCCAGGCCCAGCGGTCTTCCCGGGCCCGTAGCCAGGCCCACAGAGCCAGCGCCAGGAAAGGAGCTTCGGTGTAGGGCAACACGGAAAAAACCGCCACCGGCGCGAACGACCAAGCCACCACGGCAATCGCGCCCGCCACACCACCATTCACCAAGCGATACAAAGCCCAGACCACGAAGATTGAGGCCACCAACGACAGCAGCATTCCGCCCCAGGCGTAGGGCAGCCCGATCGTGTTCAAGATTCTCAGTAACAACGGCAGCCCAGGGAAGAAGGCCGCCTGGTTATCTTCGGGATTGGTCGAATAACCCTCGGCGGCGATTTCGACGTAGCGCAGGGCATCCCAGCGCATCATGGCGTCCAACCCCGACATCCCGTCGGAACGGCTGTAGGACGCCGCCATGAACAGAAGGATGGCCCGGCTGGCCACGAACCCGGTCACCGCGACCCAGACGGCCAGCACCGGGTTGAACAGTGGTTGGTCCGAACCCCGCCGTGACCACGGTCGACTGGCGACAAAGTCCGAAGGGGCCGTGACCGGTGTGGCTTGACTGGCCGGCTGGGTTAAGACGGTTGCGGTCGCCGTTGGTGAGTCGACTGAGGTGGTCGAAGACGGCGACTGGGCAGACGCGGCCGAATTGGTGGGCGTCGCTGGCGAGGCCGTCAGGACGGTGCTTGGGTTGGGATTCGGGCTGGTCCCGCTGGCCGGTGTTTCCGGCGCTGATTCCACTGTTGTCACTGCCGGGCCTCCGTGTCATCCGCGTTCGCGCTATCAGCTCGTTCCGTCTCCTCGGAACCGGCTTTGGCTAAGTCAGATGCGTCTGAATCCGGCACCGTCGATCGCTCTGTCCGATCGTCCGGATCGGTCACCAACTCGGCAGCATTGCCGTCTGTCACCGTGTCGTTATCTGTCACCACGTCGCTCGTCGCCGCTTCCGATGTTTTAACCACGTCGCTTGATGTCGCTTTCGCTACCACACCGTCCGCCGTCTCCACATTCTCCGGCGCCTCAGCGCTCGGTTCCGTAGGCTCAGAGATCACTTCGCTGGATGCCGTTGTCCCAGGAGTTTCGGCCACCACTCCAGCTGCCGACCCGCTGGACACCGCTCCACCGGCTTCGGCTCCCACCGTGGCCAGCTCAGGGCTCGGCACCAACGACGGTCGCCGTAGCTTCAGCCGGGTCAGAACCTGGGCTCGGCTGGGGGCCAGCTGATCTCGCCGGCCGTCCCGTTCCTGGCTGAGTGGGTCGTAGCGGGGCCACCAGATATCGCGTGCCACGACCGCCATGATCCACCAGGTCACGGCGATCCGGACAAAGATCGTCAGGGCGTAGCCAGCCGCCGGTCCGGTCGCCTCGTCGCCGCGCAGATTCATCCACGGGTTACCGTCGAGGTGCATCCAGACGGCGGCGTAATAGAGCAATTCGGCCAGCGTGTAGAACGTCAGGTCGACCGCTTTCGGCCGC
>JAISGZ010000110.1 GCA_031262845.1 Propionibacteriaceae bacterium
CTATGGCTTCGGTTTGGTTTAACGGCCCTGTTAGCTTTGTTCGCTTCAGCCATCAGTTTTTACTCTGAAGAAATAATTCACTTGCAGCCGTGGGCGATTGTAGTAATCATAAGCGTTTCAGCCGCAATTGCAGCCTTTCCCATCAGTGAGTGGATAACCCACCACAGCTTACAAAGAACAACTCGCGCCATCATTCACGTTTATGATCGATAACTGAAGATACTGGCCGCACTGCGGTTAATGAAATTCCCGCTCCTAAGTAGCTCCCCCTGGTTGCATACAGGAACGGTTTTGAACCACTGGTTCGAGTGCAACTGAGTCAATTCCCCGAGCACAAGTCACCTGTCACGACCATTAGGACAGGCATCTCAGCTTGTGATCTCAGTCGCAAGCCTCAATTTTGTACAGCACCGCTTCACCGGATCGAGCCACTTCGGTAAAACCAGCAGCTCCGGCCAACTCCTCGAGACCCGGCATCGGCGTGTCCGCTCCAGCAAATATTTCCTGACGCCCGAAGTCGAGCACATAGCCGACGTTGAGATTGTCAAGCGCTGGACAAACCAGATCCGGGTAACGGCTAACCTCGTCGAGATATTGCTCCAACACCTTCTCATCATCGCTCGGCGTATAGGCCACATGTGTCGTCGTCGTCAGCACCCCTTCAAGGGCATAAGCCATGGAACTGCCATTCCAGGGGTCAGTCGCCACCCGAACGCCTGACGGCACGATCGCAGGTAATTCTTCAAGCAACTGGTATTCGTCACTATCAACGAGACTGCTTTCAGGGGTTAGCTGATAATGATTCGCAACCCACCGGACCGTTCCGGTCATACTCGGAGTCAGTTGGGTTGTGACCACCAATACGACGACAGTCACTAAGGCCAACGTCGTATTCACAATGGTTTGATGGCCCGCCGCCCAGGACCGCTGTTGCCACCAATCCCTGGCGAACCGCACTACGGCGGCCAGGCCCAAGACCGTGAACGGGTAAAGCGCCACGGGCAAGATCCCAGCGACCCGGTACGGGTCGTTGTAGTAGCCGCCGACGATCCAGAATCGCAGACCGGGGTGTGATAGCGAGGCTTCCGCCAACCAGAGACCAGCTACGACGACCAAAGCTCCGAGCAAACCGCCAAAGAGAATGTGCGAACGCCCCGCGAAAAGACCAATCACAAGCAGGATGCCGATGATCCAAACTGGCCGGACCAGTAAAGGAGAGGCCAAGAGGAATTCACCGATTGAGGCGTCACTAGATTGCACGGTCGGCCAGCCCGCCGCCTCTCGCGGCGGCCGCAACACGAGCCAGATGACGGCAGCCACGGCCAAAGCTCCGACGATCAGAGCCACCCACAGTCCGACTTGGCGTCGTTGTCCGGCGGCGCGGGCGCGTTGGATACCGCGTCCGGCCCACAGCAACCCCAGGGGCACCATCACCGCGACATAACTCAAGATCGTGTTCGGATGGGCCAGTGCCATCCCCCCCAGGCTCAAGACGAGGACGAACAGGCTCAGCGGTAAACCAACCTGAGGTGACGTCTGGTCGGTTTTCCAGTCTGAGACCTCGGAAAGACCGGTCGCTGCCGAAACCGGTCGTAACCGCGCAGACCCAGCTGAATTCGTCAGCCGCAACGTGAGAATCGTCAAACAGATAACAGCCGGTAGCAGAGACAGCCCCAAAAAGTTCGGGTACAGCACGCCGAAGCCGAGCAACAAGACAGGGAATGACGGGAACGCGACGGCCAGTGCCGCCGCTCCTAAAGCCACCGCTGGTGAGGCCTTGGGCACAAGGGTTTTGGCAAGCCAGAGGCAACCGGCCGGCCAGACTACAGCCATCACCAGCCACATCACGGCGTTCGAGGCGTAGGTGATGGTGGCGTCATTGAGGATCAGTTCAACCGCTGACACCAAATCGTGCCAGGCGGCTGGGTAGAAAGCGGCGAAATGACCGCCCGAAGTCATCTGGTTGATCGTCAAACTGGAGGCATCACCGTGGTCGAGAATCCAACGTACGGCGTTGAGATGGAAGATATTGTCGTAAGTCTGGGAAAAGGCCTCCGGCCGATCAATAATCTGACCAAACAAACGAGTCATCAGGAGTGCTGCCCCAGCTAAACCCAACCACCAAAACCCGTCGCGAGACCGTTTCTGAGCCGGCGCTTGGGCGGCGTCAGCAACCGAGTCGGCTGAGAGCGGACGCCACCGGGCGGTCAACCGGCTGATGACGAAAGCCAGCCCGGCAAAGATTGCGGTCATTCCCAGAATTGGCCACACACCCCACGGAATACCCAAAGCCCCACCGATGATGGCAGCCATACCAACCGTGGCCACTGACAATGGCGACGCCAACCCGATAACAGCAAATCCGCGCACTCGACCGGCCAGTGCGATCACCCCGCCTGGGATCAGGAATAGACCCAGAGCCACCAAACCAAAGGGAATCAAAGTTCCCCACTCCGTGAAATTCATCGGCTCCTCAGTTCACTTTCATCGCGGCCACGATCAGGATCAGATTCCACGTCAACGGACGGCTGTTTCACGCGAAAGACCCACAGCCTTTGCACCACAAAATTAATGACCGCCACTAATATCATAGAAATAATCTTAGCGGCTACCGCTGGTAAACCCAGCGCTACACCGGCGGTCACCGTCAACGCCGACAAAATCCAGTTGACAATAACTAGAATAATGTAGCGGAAAATGGCGCCGGGAACTTTACCAGCTTTAAAAACGATATCGCGATTGCCGCGATAATTGACACCGAAAGCACAGAGGAAGCTGATCGTTGTCGCCAACCAAGGCACCCAGCCAATAACTTCAGCTAAGAGATAGAAGACGCCAAAATCAATCGCCGCACTAGCCACCCCAACAGCACCGAACTTCACCAAGGTGATGATCTGGGATCGTCGGATCTGAGGGCGCAGACTACTCTCGGTCATTTGGGCGTGGCCTGGATGTCAAGCACCAGTCCTTGCAGCATAAACTGGATTCCGACAATGGCCGGAGCCACCCCCAGCAGCCAGGTTCCGGTCGAGGCCGAGACCCCATTGGTCAGCGACCAAATTGTCGCCCACAAGCTCACCACCACGCCAAATACGGTGAGGAACAGCCCCGCGATCAACAGCAGTGCGATCGGCGAAAAGTCCCACAGAATGTATTTCCGCCACATGCGCCGCCAACCACCCCAGATCAGCGTCCACAGGATACGGGGCGCCACCCGGGTTAATTTCATGGTCGAAGTTTCGTTTCCGTAGACAGCTGGAATCGACACATCCTGCGCCCGGACACTGGCGATATTCAGCCAGATTAACATGTCGTTCTCGAAGTCGTACCGCTTATGAATTTTCTCCAGCGGTAATCTCTGGAGAGCTTCAGTTGTCACGGCCGTATAGCCATTTTGCGGATCGACCAGATTCCAATACCCCGAAGAAGCCTTAGTCAAGAAGGTCAACAAGACATTGCCGAAGATACGATGCTTCGGCATTCCTTCAAAGCTTTTCGACGAAAAAAACCGATTGGCTTTGGTAAAGCCGTAACCGTGGTCAACAATAGGATCGAGTAGCTGCGGCAGATAATTCGGGTCCATCTGGCCATCACCGGCCATCACGACCGAGACATCCAAACCGAGTTCCATAAATCGCTTGTGACCGGTCAAAATACCGCCACCGACACCTTGGTTCTCGGGCAGGGTGATAACTTCGGTGCGCTTGTCAGCCGCCTGACGAGCCACCTCACCGGTCTTGTCGGGGCTGCAATCATCAACCACCACGATCCGGTCGACGTATTCCGGCATCGTGTCAATGACACTGGCGATGTGAGCTTCTTCTTTGTATGCCGGTACCACCACGCCGACTTTGGCGCCTTTATACAACGCGTCCCACCTCTTTCAGCTCAGGTCTGTCAGGACAGTAGATTGATCGCGATCCCTTGAGCGGCTGAAGTCAGCGCCGCCTCAGCGACTTGGAGGGTTTTGACACCATCGTTCAGCGAGACGACATCATCGCGTAAACCGAGTACGGCATCACGGAAAGCTTCATCCTCCGACCGCAGCGGTTCGCGGGTTTTCAAAGCGAAACGCGTGACATCGCCTTCTGAAACCCCCCGGAACTGCCGGATTTGTTCCCACTCGGTTGGAATCGAGCCATTGGCCCAGTACGTCAACGACACCTGCATCGTGTCGGCCACGAAGGTTCCCCGTTCACCGGTGACGATCGTGATGCGTTCTTTGAACGGGCTCAGCCAGTTGACAATGTGGTTGATCAGTACGCCATTGGCCAGTCGCCCTGTGATCGACACCATGTCTTCGTGCGTCCGAGCCGCCCGGTGAGCGACTTGAGCTTCGATTGAGGCATAGTCCGAATCAGCCAGCCACTGGGTCGTGTTGATGTCATGAGTGGCCAGGTCTTTGACCACACCAACATCACCAATCCGTTCGGGGAACGGGCTCTGCCGTCGAGTTGCCACCTGATAAACGGCTCCCAACGCTCCATCGGCTAAACGGCGACGCAACTCACTGTTGGCCGGGTTGAAGCGCTCAACGTGACCGACGCACGCCATCACGCCAGCTTTCGCAAAAGCCTGCTCAATGACAGCGGCTTCCGCCGGTGAGGACGCCACTGGCTTTTCGATCAAAGTCGGTATACCCGCCTCAGCTAAAGCCACCGCAACAGCCGCATGATGACTGGTCGGCACCGCCGCGACCACCATGTCAACGCCAGCTTTGACCAAGTCCTCGACGCCGTGACCGACCGGTAGGTCGCCAGCCACGCCGAAACGATCGCCACCGGGATCCGCCACCGCCACCAAGTCGACACCGTCGATCTCACGCAGTACTCGGACGTGATGACGGCCCATTGAGCCGATCCCGATAACGCCTGCCCGTAAATTCGCCACCGCTCTAAGCCCCTGCCTTCGCTAACTGATTAACTGCTGTGCAAATCCGCTCAAGATCAGCCGACGTCAACGACGGATGAACTGGTAAAGAGACGACTTCAGCCGCCGCCTGGGCCGTCTGGGGTAAGTCCAAACCGGGAGCAAACTTCGCCAACGAACGCAACTGATGATTCGGTATCGGATAGTAAACCCCCGCACCGATCTGATATTCGTCTTTGAGAGCCTGAACGAAACCGTCGCGGTCATCGGCGATCCGGATCGTGTACTGATGCCACACCGGCACTGCACCTGGCCTAACCGCGGGGGTCACAACACCAGACAGATGTTGAGTCAAGTAGTCAGCGTTAGCTTGCCGTTGGCGAGTCCAGGCTGGCAGCTTCGACAACTGCACGCGCCCGATGGCCGCGTGAAT
>JAISGZ010000113.1 GCA_031262845.1 Propionibacteriaceae bacterium
GTGTCCGGGGTCGGACAGATCGAAGGTTTTCCGAGGTCCCCAGTAGACGTCGATGGGAAGTGTGATCGTGCCTCTGGCGGGGCCGTGTAAGTCGTTTAACGAGTCGGGGAAGTGGCGGGGTTTGGCGTCTCGGATGAGAAGTGATGGTCCGGCCACGGGTCCTCCTCGGTTGGGGTTAGGGAAAGAGTACCTCCGCAGGTTGAGCCTGTTGTCGGCTCCACTCGTCAATCCTCACGAAGTCGCTGTCAGCTACCGCTGGCGGGCCAAGGCCTCATAGTGACACTCTGAGCCTTCCAGAGTGCTAAAACTGGACGCAGAGTGCTAAAAAAGTTGATCAGAGTGTTAAAAAGGTCGTCCAGAGTGCGACTTTTCCATCTAGAGTGCGAAAACTGGTCGCCCAGAGTGTGAATTTCACCATCTAGAGTGCTAAAACCGACGGCCTGGGTACTCGATGAGGTCGCTCGGAGCACGCGGTGATCTCCACGTGATTTCTGTTGACGCTCTCCGGCGTTGCCAAGATCATCGCCGCTGTCATGGAGTTCTTCGAACAGAATCTGTTGGGAGGCATGGGGGCGGTCCGAAATTCCTAGTCAAAATGGTTAGCTCCGTCGGCGGGTCGGAACCATTTGGGCTTGAAATTTGGGTGTTCCCATGAAAGTGCGGGGTCAGGTGATTGGTGGAGACCCTTACCCGCATGATGGTCCTGTTTGGCCGGGTTTTTGAAGTCGCTTCCGTCTACCTCGGGCTAGCTAGGGCTTGTTCGTAGACGCTCAGCAGTGTGGCCGTGTGGCTGTCCTGGTAAGCGATCGCCCGCTGCTCGACCATGGCTTGGCTCATCTGGGCGACGCGGCCCGGATCGTGGGCCAGTTGGTCGAGGGCGGCGGCGATATCTGCCGGGTCTGGAGTGGACGTCAACAGCCGCCCCTCGGCCGGTAGAGGTTCGCCCAAGTCAGGGTCGCAGTAGATCACCGGCAGGCCGGTACTGACGGCTTCCAGCAGGGTCATCGCCTGGGTGTCACAGTCGAACGAGGTTTGGACGAAAACGTGGGCTTGTTTCATGGCCGCCAGGACCTCAGCTTGTGGCACACCGCCGTGGAGCCGGACCCGGTCCGCCAGACCGTGATCGGTCACGAACTGGCGGGCTTTGGCCATGACGAAACCATCGCCGAACATGTCGACTTCGAGCCGACCGGTGGCTTGGGCGACGCCGGCCAAGAACTCCAGCGGCCGTTTCTCGGCTGACACGCGGCCGCACCAGACCACCCGTAAGGGCTCGCCAGTGGCCGGTTGGCGGGGCGTCGGCTGGCCGATTTGGTCCAGGGTCGCGCCGGGGATGCCGTTCGAGACGACGCTGGCGGGTTTGATCAGGCCGTATTTGACCAGTCGGCGACGCATGTGGTCGGACGGCACTATGACCTGGTCAGCGGCGTTGGCGTGGGCCACCATGACTCGCCACATCCGCCGAGCCGTACCAGTTCGGGCGTTGTCTCGATCGGGTGTGATCGTGACCTGGTCGTGGGGGATGTAGTGGTGATGCCAGCGTTCCCAGATCAAGGTGACCAAACCACTGGCCGGCATCACCGACGGCACAAAGACATCTTCTCGGCCGTGCATCGACTGAACCAGCGGTAAGTGGCGTTCCTGGGCTAGTCGGACGCCCATGATGCCAGCCAGCAGGTCGGAGTGGCAATGGATCAGGTCGGGGTTGCCGACTCGGTCGAAGTGGCTGCGCAAGGTGTCAAGGACGGGCCGTGACATTCCGGCCAGGGGATAACCGAGTTTGCGCGATAAACCAATGAACGGCAACGCCAGGTCAGCCGGATCGGGGAGCCGGTCGAAGGCCGGAGCGCAGACCGTCACCTGGTGGCCGAGGGCTTCGAGGGCATCCTTCTGGGCTTTGATCGAGGTCTGGATACCGCCCAGAGTCGGAAGGTAATAGTCAGTCACCATGGCGATACGCACGGGGTAACTGTAGGTGCCGAGATCGCGGAATGTAATGTCTCTCGATCTTGGTGGCGGCTGGCGCCGGGCCTCTGGTGGCGTCAACCCGTACCAACTCAGTCTGTCTGACACGGGTAAGGCCGGCAGGTAGTGCGCAGACAACGTTGGAGGGCAACAACTCTTTGCTGCCGGAAGGATTAACGAGTCAAAAATTTACTAACGGTTAACACTTCCATCAATTCGCGGCTAGGGTGAACCCGTGGCTTCCATCTCACATCCTCGTGTTCTCATTACCGGCGCGACCGGGTTTTTAGGCGGTTATCTCGTCTCGGAATTTGCCGACCAGGGCTACCAGGTGGTGGCAACCGGTCGCAAAGCCCAGGCTTTGGCGGCCCTGGCCGACCGTGGTGCCAGTGCCACGGTGGCAGCCGAGTTGACCCAATTGCCCGGATTGGCCGATCAGATCGGGCCGATTGATTACGTCATCCACGCCGCCGCCCTGTCGACAGTTTGGGGTCCGGCCGAAGATTTCATCCTGGCCAACGTCGAGGGCACCCAGGCGGTCATCGACCTGGCCCAAAAAGCTGCGGTCAAACGCCTGGTGTTCATCTCGTCACCCAGTATCTACAGTGGCCGGGCCGACCGATTGGCGATCAAAGAAACTGAGTTCGACCCGGATAACCACCTCAACAACTACATCCGCTCGAAAATCATCGCCGAGCGAGTCGTCCGGGCGGCCGTGGCCGACGGTCTCGACGCCGTCATCCTGCGTCCACGGGGCTTATTCGGCGTCGGCGATACCAGCATCATTCCGCGTCTGATCAAGGTCAACGGCAAGATCGGTATTCCGTTGCTGCGAGGCGGCCGGGGCCTGGTCGATATGACTTGTGTTGAAAATGTCGCGCTGGCCGCCCGGTTGGCGGCCGAGGCTGACGGTGCAACCGGGGTTTACAACATCACGAACGGCGAACCACGGCCGTTCAAAGACCTGCTCGACCAGTTCTTCGCTGAATTAGGCCAACCCCCGCGCTACCGGGCGGTGCCGATTCAACTGGCGATGGCAGTGGCAACGACCTTGGAAACGGTCTACGAACTAGCCGATTTGCCGGGTGAGCCGGTTTTGACTCGCTATCTGGTCTGTACCCTGGGCTATTCCCAGACCCTCGACATTTCCCGTGCTCAGGCCGATTTGGGGTATCAACCACGGTTGAGCTTGGACGCCGGTATCAGCCAATACATCGCCTCCTTGGACGCCGCTTCGTCGGACGATGCTTCGTTGGACGTTTCCCGTGGCTAAGCCGGAGGTCCGGGTCACTCGTTACGAGTGTGGTTATTGCAGTTGTCATCTCAACCAGGTGTTCGCCGGCCAGCCCCGACAACGCCACATCTTCCAGTCGAATGCCTTCCTGATCGAACACCCGACTCGCGGTCGGCTGCTGTTCGACACCGGCTACTCGCACAAGCTCTTCCAGAGTGGCCCGATCGCC
>JAISGZ010000235.1 GCA_031262845.1 Propionibacteriaceae bacterium
CGAATTGATCGGCGCCTCGATCACGGCCATCAAACGGGGCGAGGATCGGGACGAGTTCAAGCGCATCGTCGAGTCGTTGACCGACCTGCCGGGTGGCGCGCCCGAGGTTGCCCGCTCCCGGATTTGCCACACCGTCGACGAGATCGAACAAGCCGCCGGCGAGTTGGGTTTACCGGTCGTCTTGCGGCCGTCGTACACCCTCGGTGGGGTCGGCTCGGGCTTCGCCCACAACGCCGAAGAACTGCGCCGCATGGCCAAGATCGGGCTCGACGCCTCACCGGCCACCGAAGTCCTGGTCGAAGAATCGATCCTCGGTTGGAAAGAGTTCGAACTCGAAGTCATGCGCGATGGCCACGACAACGCCGTCATCGTCTGTTCGATTGAGAACGTCGACCCGATGGGTGTCCACACCGGTGATTCGATCACAGTGGCGCCAGCGCTGACCCTGACCGACCGGGAATATCAGCGGCTGCGGGATATCAGCCTGGCTGTCATCCGGGCGGTCGGCGTCGAAACCGGCGGCTGTAACATCCAGTTCGCCATCAACCCGCGTGACGGCCGGATCATTGTCATCGAGATGAACCCCCGGGTCTCCCGGTCCTCGGCCCTAGCCTCGAAAGCTACCGGTTTCCCGATCGCCAAGATCGCCGCCAAGGTCGCCGTCGGATACAACCTCGACGAAATCCAGAACGACATCACGGGCGAAACCCCGGCCAGCTTCGAACCAACGCTTGACTACGTCGTCGTCAAAGTGCCCCGGTTCGCCTTCGAGAAATTCCCGGGGGCCGACGACACCCTGACGACCCACATGAAGTCGGTCGGTGAAGTCATGGCCATCGGCCGTAATTTCACCGAAGCTCTCGGCAAAGCCCTGCGGTCGATGGAAGA
The DNA here is from genome assembly GCA_031262845.1 of Propionibacteriaceae bacterium. GTDB lineage: Bacteria > Actinomycetota > Actinomycetes > Propionibacteriales > Propionibacteriaceae > WQYJ01. The sequence goes on from JAISGZ010000235.1 coordinate 889, forward strand.
CCCGAAAGCCCCCTTCGATTTCCACAGCCCGATCACCGAGCCGGTTGAACAACTCCTGATTGAGATCGCCCGCCCTCACGACGGCCGGATCGCCCAAGTCGTGACGGCCCTGCGCGCCGGGGCGACCGTCGACCAAGTGGTGGCCGCGACGGCGATCGACCCCTGGTTCGTTGATCAGCTCAGCCAGCTGGTCGAATTGGCCCGTCAGATCGAACAGGCCCCCGATCTGACCGCCGAATGGCTTCGAATTGCCAAACGTCACGGCTTGTCGGACCAGCAAATCGGTTTGATCCGGAATCTCCCTCCGGCTGTCGTCCAAGGCCTGCGCTGGGCCCTCGGCCTGCACCCGGTCTTCAAAACCGTCGACACCTGTGCGGCCGAATTCGCCGCCCACACGCCGTATCACTATTCGACCTACGACGATGAGACCGAGGTCCAGCCGCGCACCAAGACGGCCGTCATCATCCTCGGCTCGGGACCGAACCGGATCGGCCAAGGCATCGAGTTCGACTATTCATGTGTCCACGCCGCCCAAGTGCTGTCGCAGGCCGGCTACGAGACGATCATGATCAACTGCAACCCGGAGACGGTCTCGACCGACTACGACACCTCCGACCGGCTCTACTTCGAGCCGCTGACGTTGGAAGACGTGGTCGAGATTTACCGGGCCGAATTGGCGGCTGGGCCGGTCGCCGGCGTGATCGTCCAACTCGGCGGTCAAACTCCACTCAAACTGGCCCAGGCGCTGAAAGACGCCGGTTTGCCGATTGTCGGCACGCCACCTGAGGCGATCGACTTGGCCGAAGAGCGTGGTGCCTTCGGCCAAGTCCTCAAACAGGTCGGTTTGCTGGCCCCGCGCTACGGGATGGCGACCTCCGCCGAGCAGGCCTACCAGATCGCCCAGGAGATCGGCTACCCGGTTTTGGTCAGGCCGAGCTATGTCCTCGGCGGCCGGGGGATGGCGATTGTCTACGACGACGCCACCTTGACGGCTTACGTCACGGAAGTCACCCAGGCCAGCGTCGATCATCCGATCATGGTCGATAAGTTCCTCGACGACGCCGTCGAAATCGACGTTGACGCCTTGTTCGACGGCCACGAGCTCTATCTCGGCGGAGTCATGGAACACATCGAAGAAGCCGGTGTCCACTCCGGTGATTCGGCCTGTGCCTTGCCCCCGATTACTTTGGGAGCCGAAGTCATCGACCGGATTCGCCATTCCACCGAAGCCATCGCCCGGGGAATTGGCGTCCGGGGCCTGATCAACATCCAGTACGCCCTGGTCGGTGACACGCTCTATGTCCTCGAAGCCAACCCACGGGCCTCCCGGACCGTGCCCTTCGTTAGTAAAGCGACCGGTACCCAACTGGCCAAAGCCGCCGCCCTCATCATGTTGGGCCGGACAATCGACCAACTCCGTCACGAAGGTTTCCTGAAAATCGACGGTGACGGCGCGGTCGAACGGCCGGACAACCCGATTGCGGTCAAAGAAGCGGTCATGCCGTTCAACCGTTTCCGGACCCCCGATGGATCGGCGGTCGATACGGTCCTGGGGCCGGAGATGAAGTCAACCGGGGAGGTCATGGGCCTCGACTCAACCTTCGGTACGGCTTTCGCCAAGTCCCAGACCGCCAGCTACGGTTCGCTGCCACTGAGCGGCCGGGTCTTCGTAGCGGCGGCCAACTCCGACAAACGCCACGTTGTCTTCCCGATCATGGCCCTGGCTGAACAAGGCTTCACGATCTTGGCGACGTCTGGGACGGCCGAGGTCCTGCGGCGTAACGGCGTCGCCGCTTTGCCGGTCCGGAAGTTCGGCGAAGGCCGTGGTCCCGACGGTGAACCGACGATTGTCGATTCGATCATGGCCGGCGAAGTCGATCTGGTTTTCAACACGCCTCGGGGCCACACAGTCGGCGGTCAGTCCCGCCAGGATGGCTACGAAATCCGGACGGCGGCGATTCTGCGCGATATCCCGTACATCACGACCGTCCAGGGGCTGACGGCGGCCGTTCAAGGCATCATGGCAGCCCGCCAAGCTCAAGCCGGCGTCCGCAGTCTCCAGAGTTGGGCGGCTGGTGGAGCCGATCAGGCGGTCGTCGGATGATGGTGACTTTGGCTCCTGAAGCCGGTTCTCGATCGGGCAGTCCGGTTCGTTCGATTGACTCTGAGCGTCGGCTGGTGGCCACTGGAAGCCGGTCATGATGTCGCTGTCAGGGCCGCGACTGGAGACCGCCACGATCCTCGAACACGAGTTGATCGCTCGCCAGACCTGGCGTTTGCGGATGGCCGCACCGGCGATCGCGGCCGCTGTCGAACCGGGTCAATTCGTCCATCTGCGTTTGCCCGGTCGGCCGGACCATATTTTGCGGCGGCCATTCAGCGTCTACGACGTCGGCCCCGGTTGGCTCGAATGTCTCTACCAGGTGGTCGGCGCTGGCACGGCCGCCTTGTCGACCACTGCCAGTGGCGGCTCAGTCGATCTCCTCGGTCCAATCGGCCACGGTTGGCAGCCGCCGCACGACACCCGTCGAGCGTTGCTGGTCGGAGGTGGCCTCGGTATCGCGCCGCTCTATCTCTTGGCCCAACGCCTCGCTGGACCGGATGTTTCAGTGACGACTGGCACCTTGTCAACAACTGACACTCCGTCAACGTCTGACGCTTCGTCCGCCACGTTGACGTCAGCCCTGGCGCCCCCGCCACTCTCACCGGCTTGGTTCTCCGGCGTGACCGTTGAGGCCGTGCTCGGTGTCCAGACCGTCGCCGCCTTGTTCGGCGAGGCTGATTTCACGGCCGTCGTCGGCGCCGCCAATCTGACGGTCACGACCGATGACGGCAGTTATGGTCGTCACGGGCTGACAACCGATGTCGTTCAGGAACGGCTGGTCGAACTTGGTATCGATTACATCGCCTGTTGTGGCCCCGAACCGATGCAACGGCGGGTAGCCGAGTTGGCGGCCGCCGCTGGCGTGGCCTGTCAGGTGTCGCTGGAACGGCGTATGGCCTGTGGTCTGGGAGCCTGTCTGACCTGTGTCGTCGAAACCCACGCTGGTTGGCGGCGCAGTTGCGTTGACGGTCCGGTGTTCGCGGCCCCGGAGGTGATTTGGTGACAGTCGATTTGTCGGTCCAACTGGGCGATTGGTCGTGGCGGAACCCGTTCACGGTGGCCTCGGGCACTTTCGCCGCCGGCCGTCCTTACGCCGATCTCTGGTCTCAAACCGCCACCACTGGCAGCGCTGACTCGCTGGCGTTGTCTCAGGCAGCCCCGCTGTCGTGTCTCGGCGCCCTGACTACGAAGGGCGTATCCCGCCAGCCGTGGCTCGGTAACACCGGTTTACGGATGACGGAAACCGCCAGTGGCATGCTCAACTCGATTGGGCTGCAAAACCCCGGCGTTGAGGCTTTTTGCCGCGACGACCTGCCCTGGCTGGCGCGTCAACAAGTACCGGTCATCGTCAATGTCAGTGGCCACAGCGAAGCCGACTACGTGGCCGTCATCGAACGCCTCGAACAAGAACCAGCCGTCAGCGCTTACGAACTCAATATCTCCTGCCCGAACGTCGATTGCGGCGGTATGAGCTTCGGCGTCGATCCCGTGGCCGCTGGGCGAATTACGGCCCTGAGCCGGGCCGCCACCGACCGGCCCCTGATCGTCAAACTGACGCCCAATGTGACCGATATCACGGTCATCGCCCGAGCCGTCGAAGCGGCCGGCGCCGACGCTCTGTCGCTTATCAACACGGTGGCCGGCCTGGCCATCGATCGGCGACGTCGGCAACTGGTCTTCGAGCGCGGCGTAGCCGGACTATCCGGCCCGGCCATCAAACCGATCGCGCTCTACGCCGTCGCCCGCTGCCACCAGGCCGTCAACCTGCCCCTGATCGGTATGGGCGGCATCAGCCAGGTCGAGGACGTGGTCGATTTCATCTTGGCCGGAGCCACCGCCGTGGCCGTGGGGACAGCTACTTTCACCGACCCGTTGACCGTGCCTCGACTGATTCGCGATCTTGGCCAATGGTGTCAGGACCAAGGTGTGACCAGCCTGAGCGAGTTGGTCGGCGTGGCCCAGCTGCCCTGATCGGCGGAGCTGTCAGCCTGATCGCGCTGCCGATTGCGTTGTCACCGTCACCGGGGGTCACTTTTTCGGCCGTCATCTCCCCAGTCTTGAGCAGCCTCGGTTGACGAGTTTTGACGAGTCACACCAAACCAACTGGTGCCCTGTCGCGTCAAAATTGTCGTGTGATTCGTGGTGGCCGGTGGGGTGGCCAGCAAGGCGGAGGAGGAGCCGGTAGTGGACCTACCGGCGACGACGACAACGCGGCTGGGGACCCCATCGGGTGCCGCGAATACGGCAATTTTTCCCGAAGGAAAAATTCTTGACGCGACAGGGCACCCGCCCCCGTATGATCGGCCCCATGGACTCGTACAGTGACCGTTTACAAGCCGTCATCGCCCAACGGGGCGCACTCTGCGTCGGGCTCGACCCCCATCCAGCGCTCTTGGCAGCCTGGGAACTGCCCGACTCGGTGGCCGGGGTCGAACGGCTGGTCCGGACAACGGTCGAAGCCCTGGGCGACCAGGTGGCGGCCTTCAAACCCCAAGCCGCCTTCTTCGAAGTCTGGGGGTCAGCCGGCCTCCAGGTTTTGGAGACGGTTATCGGCGAAGCCCAAGCCGCCGGGGCGCTGGTCATCGTCGACGCCAAACGGGGCGATATCGGCTCCACGATGACGGCCTACGCCCGGGCCTACCTCGGCGACGGGCCACTGGCGGGCGACGCCGTCACACTCAGCCCGTATCTCGGTTTCGGCAGCCTGGAACCGGCTTTCGCGGCCGCCGAAGCCCATGGCCGCGGAGTCTACGTCTTGACCCGGACGTCGAATCCGGAAGGTGGCACGGTCCAACTGGCGACCGACCCGAGTGGCCAGACGGTCGCTCAAACCATGATCGATCAGGCTCGGCAGCGCAATCTGATGACCGGCCTTGATGCGATTGGCCTGGTCATCGGGGGTACGCACGAGTCACTGGGAGTTGATCTGACAGGCTTCACGGGCTCCGTACTGATCCCCGGGATCGGCGCCCAAGGTGGCACGATGGCCGGCGCCCGGCAACTGATGACAGGGGCGTCGGTGACCGCCTTACCGACCGTCAGCCGCTCGGTTTTGGCGGCCGGACCGTCGCCGGCACGCTTACGAGCTACAGCGTTGGATTTATTGAGTCAATAATTCCCCTATTGTGGGGGGAAAGATTCCGGTCGGCCACGTCTCACGAGGTGGCACGCAGAACAAGTTTCCGCCGGGGGAGTGCTCGTGGCCGATGGCCAAAACAACCCCCCTGGCGGTTGAGAAGGGGGTCGGTCGATGTGGCCAAAACCTTTCCTGCTAGCTTGTTCTTTGGTGGATATGCAGGATTCCGCCCACGAATCAGAACCGTTAGTAAAGGGATAGTCTGGTGATACCTAAGTTGTCGGACGCAGAGTTGGCCTCGGCGCGTCGCACTGCTGCTGAAGCTCGCCGTCAGCGAGCCGCTTTGAAAGACAAGATCCGGCGGGGTGACTTGACGTTGTCCCAAGCCTTGGACATCGCGGTCGATGACCCGGTGTTGTCCCGCATCCGGGTGATTGACCTGTTGATGTCGGTTAATCGGATCGGTCAGAAAAAAGCTGAAGCCATCATGGAACGGCTCAAGATCGCCGCTAACCGGCGTTGTCGGGGCCTGGGACGCAATCAGCTAGAGGCGCTGAAAGCCGAATTCGGTTAAACCGGCCCTTGAGCCGGTGAGTTCTCAACCCAGGCTCGGCTAAGCTCACGTCGTGCCTGTGACCGACTCTCCGTCAGCGCGCTACCAGCCAACCATTGTGGCTGGTCCCAGCGGTGTTGGTAAGGGCACGGTGATTGCGGCTTTGTTGGCGCGTCATCCACAGGTTTGGCTATCGATCTCAGTCACCACGCGTTCCCCTCGGCCTGGTGAATTAGATGGTCAGCACTATTACTTTGTGACCGACGCCCAATTCGATCAGTTAGTGGCTGAACGCGGCTTACTCGAATGGGCGAACTACAGCACGGCCCGTTACGGGACACCATTGGCTCCGGTCACCGAAGCCATGGCCGCCGGACGGGCGGTGCTGTTGGAGCTTGATTTAGCTGGGGTGCGTCAAGCTCAACAGCGATTGCCCGAGGTCCGGACGGTTTTATTAGCGCCGCCCAGCTGGGAAGAGTTGGAACGCCGATTGGTCAACCGAGGGACTGAAACGGTGACTTCCTTGACTCGCCGATTGGAGATCGCCCGGGCCGAATTGGCGGCCGCCGATCAGTTCGACCGGGTCATTGTCAACGACGAGGTCGAGCGTTGTTTGGCCGAGTTGGTAGAGTTTATGGGCTTGGGCGCGTACCATTAGTCCCGGCTCGGCGTTGTCCGCTGGGCTGGTTGTTGGTAACCGCGGCCCCGCACACACGTTGGCGTCAACAAGTAGGTAGGTTAAATCTGTGACCACGTTCGTTCCTGAAGGCATTACGAACCCCCCGATTGATGAGTTGTTGACTCAAGTTGATTCGAAGTACCGGCTGGTTCTGTTTGCCGCCAAACGGGCTCGCCAGATCAACGCTTACTATTCCCAACTGGGCGAGGGCCTGTTGGAGAACGTCGGCCCGCTGGTCGATGCCACGGCTGAGGAAAAGCCGTTGACGATCGCACTGCGTGAGATCAACGACAGCTTGTTGGAATGCAACGAGATTGATCCGGAAGCCGAAGCGGCCGCTCGGGAAGCAGCCCTGAAAGACGACACCTTCGGCTTGGCCGACCAGATTCGGGGCTTCGACTACGCCAACCCGTTTGGTGATCCCGAACTCGCCTGACCGACTGCTTTTTATCGGCCACTGTCAGACGGTCGTGGCAAAGTAACCGCTATGGCCGCAGTGATTGCCCGTATCTACGTCGATGTGCCCTTGCCGCACCTCGATCGGCCGTTCGATTACGCCGTCCCGCCAGCCTTGGCCGACCAGGTTCAGCCGGGCGTGCGAGTCCGGGTTCGGTTCGCCGGCCGCCTGGTTGACGGTTGGGTGGTCGAGGTGACGGACCAGTCCGAAGTCACTCGGCTGAGCCCGATCGAACGGCTGATTTCGCCGGAAGTGGTTGTCCCAGCCGCTAGCCGGCATCTGATCCGGGCGGTGGCGGATCACTATGGCGGTTCGTTTTGCGACGTCGCCCGTTTGGCGGTGCCGCCGCGTCACGCGGCCACGGAGCGAGCGGTCCGGGCGGCCGAACTGAAGGCTGAGGAATCCGGTTCTGAGCCAGCGGAGTTCCCAACAGACCGCCACAGTTCGTCAGACGCCCCGGCGGTGGCCGGCGCCAAAGACTCTGCGTCAACCGTGGCTTGGACCGCTAGCCCGCTCGACGGCTATCCCCAAGGAACCGATTATTTGACCACTCTGGCCGCCGGCGGTCAGCCGCGGGCTAGTTGGACCGTCGTGCCGGTGGCGGATCGGCTGGGGGATTGGGCGGACGGTCTGGCGGCGGCGGCCGCGGCCTGTCTGGCTTCTGGGCGTTCGGCCGTCCTGATCGTGCCCGATGCCAAAGATTGTGATCGCCTCCAGGCGGCGGTTGAACGGCGAATTGACCGGCGGCTGGTGGTGCGTCAGACCGCCAGTTTGGGGCCGGCGGCTCGCTACCGCGGTTTCCTGCGGGCGCTGCACGGCCAGGCCCGGGTCGTCGTCGGGACGCCGGCGGCGGCTTACGCCCCGGTGGTCGATTGTGGCTTGGTGGCGATGTGGGACGACGGCGACGACAGTTACGTCGGTCGGCTCGCTCCCTACCCGCAGGTGCGAGATGTGGTGGCGTTGCGGGTGGCTGAACAGCGGGCCGCCGTGCTCTACGCCGGTTATGGGCAGAGTACGGAATTGGCCGGGTGGTTGGAAGCCGGTTGGCTGCGGCCGATCAGCGCGCCGACCAACCAACGACGGCGCTCGGCGCCCCGAACCCAGATCGCCTCCCAATCCGAACGGGCGGACGAATTCGACCCGGCGGCTCGGACAGCCCGGCTGCCGCACGACGTCTTCCGGACGGTTCGGGATGGCCTGGCGGCCGGTCCGGTGCTGGTTCACGTGCCGTTCAGTGGCTTGGGCCGCCATTTGTTCTGTCAGTCGTGTCGTGGCCCAGTGCGGTGCTCGTGTGGCGGGCCGTTGGCCGAGGTTGGTGTGACCGACCGGAGAGCCGAGCCCGCTCCGGCAGGCCCGAGAACCAGGTCCGCTCCGGCAGGCCCGAGAGCTGAGACCGGGACGGCCAGGTCAGCCGAAGCCCGCCAACTGGCCTGTGACTGGTGTGGTCAGAAGTCGAATTGGACTTGCCCGGTCTGCCGCTCGACCCGTTATCGAGCCGCCACCGTCGGCCACCGGCGGACGGCCCAAGAACTGGCCCGGGCTTTTCCCGAGGTCACGGTTCTGCGCTCTGATGGCGATGAACCGCTGTTGACCGTGCCGGATGAACCAGCTTTGGTCATCGCCACGCCTGGTGTCGAGCCGGTGGCTGAGGCCGGTTACGCTGCCGCCGTCATCGTCGACGCGGCCGCCAGCTTGGGGCGGCCGAGCTTGTGGGCGGCCGAAGAAGCCTTACGTCGGTGGCTGGCGGTGGTCAGCTTGGTGCGGCCGGCCGCCGAGGGCGGAACGGCGATCATCGTCGGCCCGGCCGACGATCGGACGGTCCAGGCCTGGCTGCGCTTGGATCCGGCGGGTTTCGCCAGCCGCGAGTTGGCCGACCGGCGAGTGGCCGGGTTCCCGCCGGCCGTCCGGATGGCCTCGGTCCGAGGCGAAAGTGCGGCGATCGATCAGATTACGGCCGAACTGGCGACGGAGGATCGGGCCTGGGTTGAACAGCTGGGGCCCGTGCCGACGGCTGATGAAACCGGTAGCCGCTTGTTGCTCCGAACCTCGTTAGCTCACGGCCGCCAACTGGCTCGGCTGGTTCATGACCTGGCGGCGGCCCGGTCGGCCGCCAAGGCGGCGGGGGCGGTCAGTTGGCAGCTTGATCCCCGGGACCTAAGGTGACTGCCATGCGTCTTGTCTTTGCCGGTACGCCGGACGTGGCTTTGCCGAGTTTGGTGGCCTTAACCGCAGCCGGTCACGAACTGGTGGCGGTCGTCACTCGGCCGCCGGCGGCTCAGGGGCGGCATCGCCGGCTGGTGCCGTCGCCGGTTCAGCAGTGGGCGGCCGAACGGGGAATCGAGGTGCTGGCGCCGACTTCGCCGCGTGACCCCCAGTTCGCCCAGCAACTGTCCGCTCTGGCGCCTGACTGCTGTCCGGTCGTGGCTTATGGCGGCCTGATTCCGGCGGACCTGCTGGACTTACCGGCCAAGGGCTGGATCAACTTGCATTTTTCGTTGCTGCCGGCCTATCGCGGGGCGGCGCCGGTTCAGCGGGCGATTCTTGACGGCGCGACCACGACCGGGGCCACGACCTTCCGGATCGTCGAAGCGTTGGACGCCGGGCCAATTTACGGCCAGTTGACCGTGCCGGTCGGCCCGCGGACTACCAGCGGTGAGTTGTTGGCCCAACTAGCTGAACAAGGGGCCGGACTCTTGGTCGAAGCGGTGGCGGCCGCCGCCGCTGGACAGATGCCCCGGCCGCAGCCGTCCGACAACGTCAGCTGGGCGCCGAAGATCACAGTGGCCGAGGTCGAAGTTGATTGGCAAGCCCCAGTTGACCAGATCGATCGCCTGATCCGGGCGGCCAATCCGGAGCCGGGCGCTTGGACGTCGGTGGCCGGGCGCAGACTCGTTATCCGGCGCGCCGAGCCAACTGATCAAACCTTGCCTCCGGGTCAGATTGCGATCACTAAGAAGGCCGTCGTGGTCGGTACCGGCAGTGCGGGGCTACGGCTGCTCGACGTGGTTCCGGCCGGGAAGCGGCCGATGGCGGCGGCCGATTGGGCGCGGGGGTTGCCGTCGGCGGGGCCGTGGCGGGCCGGAAGCGACGACTGAGCGGTGGCGAAACACAAGCCGGCAAGCTCCCAGCGGGCCGCCGCCGACCCGGCCCGACTGATGGCCTTCGACCTCTTGCGACGGATCAACGGACAGCGGGCTTATGCCAATTTAGCCTTGTCACAAGCTCTCAGCCAGGCCGGCTGGTCGGGGCAACAGGCGGGCTTGGTGACCGAGTTGGTGGCGGGAACCTGCCGTCGGCAGGGGAGTTACGACGCCATCATCGAACGGGCCGGTGGCCGGTCGTTGAAGACCTTCCAGCCGGCTGTCCTCGACCTGCTGCGGCTGGGTTGCCACCACGTCCTTGGCCTCCGCTTACCGTCACCGATTGCTGTTACGACCTCGGTCGACCTGGCCGCCGCCACGGTTGGTCCGCGCGTGACCGGTCTGGTCAACGCGATTTTGCGGCGCGTGGCCGAATACTCGTTGGCCGATTGGTTGGACCTTTTGGCGGCCGGGCAGCCGCCGCTCGATGCCCTGGCGATCCGGACCAGTCATCCGCGCTGGATCACTGAGGTTTACGTCGATCATCTGGGGTTGAACGAAGCCGCCCTGGCTTTGGCCGCCAACAACGAACCGCCACGTACCTGCCTGGCCATCCGGCCGGGTTTGGCCACCGCCGCCGAGTTGATTGAGACCGGTGGCCAGCCGGGCCAGTGGGTGCCGACGGCGGTCTACTGGCCGGGCGATCCCGGTCAGTCGGCGCTGGTTCAGACCGGTCGGGCCGGGGTCGAAGATGAAGGCAGCCAGGTGGTGGCGGAAATCTTCGCCGACTTGGAAGCGCCGGCCGGCCTTTGGCTCGATCTCTGCGCTGGGCCAGGTGGCAAGACGGCGCTGTTGGCCGGGTGGGCTCGGCAACGAGGCGACGATCTGGTGGCCAGCGAGATTTCACCGGGCCGGGCTGGCTTGGTGCGGGCGAACTTGCGGGCCTATGACAACCCACCGCCGGTCATCGTCGCCGACGGCCGCCAACCACCGTGGCCGCCGGCCAGTTTCGCCCGGGTGCTGGTCGATGCCCCGTGTACGGGGCTGGGGGCCTTGCGTCGGCGGCCGGAGGCCCGCTGGCGCAAACAGCCGTCCGACCTGGCCGATCTGGTACCGCAGCAACAGGCTCTCGTGCTGAGCGCGGTGAACTTGCTCCAGCCCGGTGGGGTCGCGGCCTATGTCACCTGCTCACCGCACCCGGCTGAGACCAGCGCCGTGGTCGAGGCGGTATTGGCCGAGGTCGGCGGCGAGGTTCAACTCGAAGCCGTCACGCCACCACGGTCACTGCCCGAGGCGACTGCCGGTCCTTATCTCCAACTGTGGCCGCACCGACACGGGACTGACGCCATGTTCTGCGCCCTGCTGCGGCGAACGAGTAGGTGACCTGGCGCGCCAAACAAAGGTGGCGGAGTCTGGGGGAGCGGTCGAGTAGGGTGCCTAGGTGACCATACGCATCACTCCGAGCATCCTGAACGCGGATTTTGGCCATATCGCTGATGAAGTGGCCCGAATTCCAGCGGCTGACGCCATCCACATCGACGTCATGGACAACCATTTCGTGCCCAATCTGACGGCCGGCTTACCGCTGGTCGAAGCGATCCGCCGTTCCACCACCCAAATGCTCGATGTCCATCTCATGATCGAGCAGCCGGATCGGTGGGCGCCGGCCTACGCCGAAGCCGGAGCCGAGTCGGTGACCTTCCATCTGGAGGCGGTGCGAGCGCCGATCCGGTTGGCTCGCCAACTCCACAGTCAGGGTGCCCGGGTCGGGGCGGCGCTCAATCCGGCGACCTCGATCACGACCGTCACCGGATTACTCAATGAAATTGACACGGTGCTGTTGATGACCGTTGAGCCGGGTTTCGGCGGTCAGCCCTTTCTCGATCTGGTCTTACCCAAGATCACGACGTTGCGGAATCTGGTGTCCGCCGCCAACCTTGATATCTGGGTTCAAGTCGACGGTGGGGTGTCCGCTGCCACGATCGAACGCTGTGCCGAGGCCGGCGCCGATACCTTCGTGGCCGGGACGGCGGTTTTCCGGACCGACGATCCCAATGCCACGGTTGAGGCGCTGCGCTATCAGGCCAAGGCGGCCGTCGATCGTTTGGTCCAAGCGGCCACGGTCACGGGCTAATGTCAGCGCTGGCCTCTACACTTCCGGCCATGCGGTATCTCTCAACCCGGAGCGGCCAGGCAGCCCAGCCGGCGGCGTTTCGTGACATCTTGCTCGAAGGTCTGGCCCCCGATGGCGGTCTGTACTGGCCGGTTCAGTTCCCTCAGCTCGATCGGGCCGACCGGGCCGAGTTACGGCGGCTTTACGAACTTGAGGGTTACCCGCGGCTGGCTTGGGCGGTCTTGTCCCGTTACATCGACGATATTCCCAGCGACGACCTGCTGCGGCTGTGTCAACGGGCCTATACGGCGGATAAATTCGGCTCCTCCGAAATCGTCCCCGTAACTCAGTGGAACGGCTTGTGGTTAGCTCATTTGTCGAATGGGCCGACGGCCGCTTTCAAAGATTTGGCGATGCAGCTGTTGGCTGAGCTGTTCGACTACGAGTTGACCCGGCGGGACCAGTGGCTGACGATTCTCGGCGCTACCTCGGGCGATACCGGCTCAGCGGCCGAATACGCGATGCGTGGTAAAGCTCGGATTCAGGTCTTCATGTTGTCGCCCCAAGGCCGGATGACGCCGTTTCAACGTGGCCAGATGTACGGCTTGCACGACCCGGGGATCGTCAATATCACGGTCCCGGGAGCCTTCGACGATTGCCAGGATTTGGTCAAACAGGTCAACGCCGACGCGGCTTTCAAAACCCGTTATCACCTGGGGGCGGTCAACTCGATCAACTGGGCCCGGTTGGTGGCTCAGGTCGTCTATTACGTCGCCGCCTGGCTCCAAGTGACAAGCCACGACGACGAGGCGGTTTCGTTCGCCGTTCCGACCGGGAATTTCGGCAACATCATCTCGGGCCACATCGCCCGTCAGATGGGGCTGCCGATCCGGCAATTGATCCTGGCGACGAACGAGAACAACGTGCTGGCCGAATTCTTCGCCACCGGGCTCTACCGGGTGCGTTCGAGTGTCGAGACGGTGGCGACGTCGAGCCCGTCGATGGATATTTCCAAGGCCAGTAATTTCGAGCGTTTCGTCTTTGATCTGCTCGACCGCGATAGTGCCACGGTGGCCCGCCTGTTC
>JAISGZ010000153.1 GCA_031262845.1 Propionibacteriaceae bacterium
TTAAGGCGCTCAACCTCATGAGCGCGCTCAACCCGGCTATCAGTCACACGGCCATCGAAGGCGGTCAGTTCCCGGCTGAAGTCGAAGCCCGTGGTGTCCTCAGCGTGCCGACCGTGTTCCTCAACGGCGAACTGTTCGACACCGGCCGGATGACCTTGGCGGAAATCGTGCGGCGGTTGGACTCAACTTCTGACGCTGACGCGGCTGCCGAATTGTCGGCCCGGGCACCGTACGACGTGCTCGTGGTCGGTGGCGGTCCAGCCGGCGCGACAGCGGCGATCTACGCCGCCCGCAAAGGTATTCGGACCGCGGTGGTGGCCGAACGTATGGGCGGCCAGGTCCTCGACACGGCGGGGATCGAGAACATCCCCTCGATTCTCCACACCGAAGGCACGGCTTTCGGGGCGGCCCTGGAGCGACATTGTCAGCAGTACAACGTTGACCTCGTGACCGGTCAGACGGTGACCAATTTGGCGGCCGGCTCGGCCACCGAGCCCGTCAGCCTGACCCTGGCCAACGGCGCCAAGCTGGCTGGCCGGACGGTGATTTTGGCGACCGGCGCCCGCTGGCGGGACATGGGCGTGCCGGGGGAGCAGGAATACCGCACCAAGGGTGTGACCTACTGCCCCCACTGCGATGGCCCGCTCTTTGCCGGCAAGCCGGTGGCGGTCATCGGGGGTGGCAACTCGGGTATCGAAGCCGCTATCGACCTGGCCGGCGTGGCTAGTCAGGTCACAGTGTTGGAGTTCCTCGACCAGCTCAAAGCCGATGACGTCCTGATCAAGAAAGTCCACAGCTTGCCCAATGTCACGGTCTTGACTTCGGTCGCGACCACCGAGGTGATCGGTGACGGGGTCAAGGTGACGGGGCTGCGCTACCGCGATCGGACCGATGAGTCGGTTCACGAACTGGAACTGGCCGGCATCTTCGTCCAGATCGGCCTCCAGCCGAACAACGAATGGCTCCGAGGCGGACCAGTCGAGCTGAACCAGCGCGGCGAGATCGTCGTCGACGGCCGGGGCGCGACCAACGTCGAAGCGGTCTTCGCGGCCGGGGACGGCACGACCCAGCCCTACAAACAGATCATCATCTCCTGTGGGGCGGGGGCGACGGCGGCGCTATCGGCCTTCGACCACCTGATGCGGACTACCTAGACACTGATTCCTGAGGGGGGACGACCCCCCCTCGGCCCCCGCTTCGGTGGTTTTGGCCTGCGGTTCGGGAAAAGACATTCTTCCCGACCTCCGGTCAAGGCCACCTCAACTCTGATATTTGAGGGGGGACGACCCCCTCGGCCCCCGCTTCGGTGGCCTTGGCCTGCGGATCGGGAAAAGACATTCTTCCCAACCTCCGGCCAAGGCCACCTCAAATCGGTGATTTTTCGACCCCTGGTCGGCCTAAGGACGGGGTTGGCTTAACTGCGGGATATCTGACGCCTGTGGGGCCGGGAAGTTACCCCCGGCCCCACAGTCGTTTCTTTTAGGCGATCGTTAGTTTCAGCGGCCGACTGAGTAACCCCCTTGCTCCGGAATGGCGTTTCTGGTCCGGTTCCTGCACGTGAGACGCGACAGGTCACTAGTTCGCATTGCGGACAGGTAATCCACGATGCGGTCTTGAGATGGGGGGACAGCGGAGGGAAGAGTAGTTCACAGGTAGGCTGACGAAGTCTGGCGAGAGACTCGTCGACCCTCCGGATGCAGAGCGCATCCGGCACTCTCAGCTAAGGAGATTCCCCCATATGACCGTCAAGGTTGGTATCAATGGGTTCGGCCGGATTGGCCGCAACTTCTTCCGGGCTATGACAACTCAAGCCGACAAAGCCGGCTTCGAAGTGGTGGCCGTCAATGATCTCACCGACAACAAAACGTTGGCTCACCTGGTGAAATATGACTCGATTTTGAAACGCTTCCCGGGTGATGTGAGTTACAACGACGACTCATTAATCATCAACGGTAAGACAATCCGGGCTTTTTCAGAACGCGACCCAGCCAAATTGCCGTGGGGCGATGTCGGCGTTGACATCGTCATCGAATCGACTGGTTTCTTCACCGATGGGACCAAAGCCAAGGCTCACCTCGCCGGTGGCGCCAAGAAGGTCATCATCTCGGCCCCGGCTTCGAATGAAGACGTCACGATCGTCATGGGTGTCAATAGCGACTACTATGACCCGGCCAAGCACAACATCATCTCGAATGCCTCGTGTACGACCAACTGCCTGGCGCCGTTGGCCAAGGCCCTGCACGATTCGATCGGTATCGTCAAAGGCCTGATGACAACCGTTCACGCCTACACTCAGGACCAGAACCTGATGGATGCGCCGCACAAAGATTTGCGTCGGGCGCGGGCGGCGGCTCTCAGCATCATCCCCACCACGACCGGTGCGGCCAAAGCTGTCGCCTTGGTCATGCCCGAACTCAAGGGCAAGCTCGATGGTTACGCTCTGCGGGTGCCGGTACCGACCGGTTCAGTCGTCGATTTCGTCTTCCAGGCTCCGCGTGAGACCTCGGTCGAAGAGATCAACTCGATGATGAAGGCGGCCGCCGAAGGTCCGCTCAAGGGCGTCTTCCTCTACAACGAGGATCCGATCGTGTCGAAAGACATCGAAACCAACCCGGCCAGCTCGATCTTCGACGCTCCGTTGACCAAGGTCATCGGTGACCAGGTCCAGACGGTGGCTTGGTACGACAACGAGTGGGGTTACTCGAACCGGCTGGTCGACTTGGCCCGCTTCGTCGGCTCGAAGCTCTGAGTCTCACACCAATGAGTACGGGCGCGGTGGGCAACCTGATCGGTTGTCAACCGCGCCCGTAATCTCGTGGGCTGATAGCCCACAGGCTTCCGTCCGGTTGGGCGCTGTCAGCTCAACCATCCTGGTTCGACCGTTGGCGCTGATGCCGGTTGAACTGGTTCTCACATGAGGAAAGGTTTTCCGATGAAAACAATCGATCAACTGGAGTTGGCCCAACGGCGGGTCCTCATCCGGTGTGATTTCAACGTCCCCCTAGAGGGCAGCACCATCACCGACGATGGGCGTATTCGGGCCGCTCTGCCGACACTCCAGAAGTTGATTCAAGCCCAGGCCAAAGTTGTTGTCATGGCCCATATGGGACGCCCTAAAGGCCAAGCCAATCCCACTTATTCGCTGGCTCCGGTGGCTCAGCGGCTCGGTCAACTGCTGGGTCAGCCGGTGTTACTGGCCCAGGACGTGGTCGGACCGTCGGCCGAGGCCGTCGTGGCGGCGCTCGAACCGGGTCAGGTCGCGATGTTGGAAAACGTCCGCTTCGAGGCCGCCGAGGAGTCGAAAGACGAGACCGAACGAGCCGCTTTGGCCGCTCGTTACGCCCGTTTCGGCGACATTTTCGTGTCCGATGGCTTTGGTGTCGTTCACCGCAAGCAAGCTTCGGTTTACGACATCGCTCAACTCCTGCCGTCAGCGGCCGGCTACTTGGTGGCGAAAGAAGTCGAGGTTTTGCAAAAGCTGACCGTTGATCCGGCCCGGCCGTATACGGTCATCCTCGGCGGCGCCAAAGTGGCCGACAAACTGGCGGTCATCGACAACTTGCTGCAGATCGCGGACACCCTGGTCATCGGTGGCGGTATGGCTTACACCTTCCTCAAAGCTCAGGGGTACGAAGTTGGCCGGTCGTTGCTCGACGAGACCAAGGTTCAAGACTGTGCCAATTATTTGGCCCAGGCTAAAGCTGCCGGCAAACAGATTGTTTTGCCGGTCGATGTCCGGGTGGCCGGCACGATTGATTTTGGGGCTCGCACGGTCGGTCCCGTGACCGTCGTCCCGGTCGATCAGATTCCGGCTGATCAACAAGGGCTCGATATCGGTCCGGCTTCGGAGAAGCTTTTCGCCGAGACGATCCAGCAGGCCCGGACGGTGTTCTGGAATGGCCCGGCTGGTGTCTTCGAAATCGACGCTCTGGCTCAGGGGACCAAGGCGATTGCCCAGGCGTTGTCGGAAACCGACGCCTTCACGGTCGTTGGCGGCGGTGATTCAGCGGCCGCGGTCCGGACGCTTGGCTACCCCGACTCGGCCTTCAGTCATATTTCGACGGGCGGCGGCGCTTCGCTGGAGTATCTTGAAGGCAAAACCTTGCCCGGACTAGCCGTGTTGGAAGGAAACTGAAATGGCGGCACGCCTCCCGTTGATGGCGGGTAACTGGAAGATGAACAACGACCACGTCGAAGCCACTGGTTTGGTCCAGAACCTGGCTTGGACGCTCGCCGACTTGCGCTACGACAAGAGCCGCTGTGAAGCCGCTGTGATCGTGCCGTTCACGGATATTCGGACCGTCCA
>JAISGZ010000193.1 GCA_031262845.1 Propionibacteriaceae bacterium
TTCGACGACGAACAATAAGAAGGCGGCCAGGGCGATATTCCAGAGCGCCTCATAGAGGAAGGTCGGGTGAAAGGTCGCGTCGTTGTAGTAACCAGCCACCCGATGGGCCGGATCGATCAGCAACCCCCACGGCAGGTCGGTCGGTCGGCCATATAGCTCTTGGTTGAAGTAATTACCGAACCGGCCAATGGCTTGGGCTAACGGCAGGGCGACCGCGAAACAGTCGGCTAGGGCCGGGAAGTTAAAGCGGTAGTGGCGGGCCATCAGGAAAGCCGCCAAACCACCGCCGACGACACCTCCCCAAATCCCCAAACCACCTTGCCAAATGAAGAAAGCCTGATACCACACGCCGTCCGGGCCGAAGTAGCGCGGCCACTCAATGAGGATGTAATACAGCCGCGCCCCGACGATGCCGCTGACCGCGGTCACAAGCAACAGGTTTTCCAGTTTCTCGACATTGCCGCCGAGCCGTCGCCAGCGATAACGGACGATGAACCAGGCCAAGATGATGCCGGCCAAGACACACAGGGCGTAGGCCCGAATCGGCACGGGGCCGAGGTGCCAGACCGCTTGCGCTGGGCTGGGTATAAATAGTGGAATCACGCGGCGGCCGTTTCCGGTGAAGCCGAGTCCGGAGCCGTCCGATTATTGTCGTCATTGTCGGCGAGACCAGCTTGATCGGCGTTGTCTGCGGGACCAACTTGATCGGCATTTTCGGCGTGATCGGGATTGTCAGCGTGATCGGCGTGACCTACGTGATCGGCGTGACCAGCGACCAGCGCACCGTCGAACTCGCCAGATTCGCCGAACCCAGCCGATTCGCCGTCAAACCCTGATGCACCGTCCAGCGGCGCATCGAGCACTCCCCGACCGTCAAAACAGGTCCCGGTCCCGGTGTGACAGGCCGGACCGGTTTGGTCGACCTTGAGCAATACTGTGTCACCGTCGCAGTCAAGTTGAACCTGGCGGACCTGTTGCCGGTGTCCCGAGGTTTCACCTTTGACCCAATATTGTTGCCGCGAGCGAGACCAGTAGGTTGCTTGCCGGGTGGCCAGCGTTCGCCGCCAGGCTTCGGCGTCCATCCAGGCCAGCATCAGGACTCGACCGTCGGTGGCGTCTTGGACGATGACCGGCACGAGTCCGTCGGAATTGAAGCGGGGTTCCAACACGCCGGTCATTGTCTCACGGCCAGACAAGGGGCGCTGGGCCACGACACGGTGTCGCCTCAGCAGCGAGCGGCTGTCAGGGTTGATAGCTACGGTTCGGTAGGGTAACGACACTGTAGGAGCTCTCCTCTAGCTCCTGGAAACGGAGAATCTGCTTTGAAGGACGCTAGTTTGACCAGCCCACGTCTTGGACTTGATGTCGGGTCGACCACTCTGAAAGCTGTTCTCCTCGACGGCGACACCGTGGTTTGTGAAGAGTACCGACGTCACAACGCCGATGTTCAAGCCGAATTAACCAAGCTGGTTCACGAACTAGCCAAGCAATTCCCCGGACTGGCGGTCCAAGTTGCTATGACCGGTTCCGGTGGGCTGGGCATCGCCCGAGCTCTCGACATCGACTTCGTCCAAGAGGTCATCGCCGGCACGACGGCGGTTCAGAAGTACGCCCCAGAGGCTGATGTGGTCATCGAACTGGGTGGTGAAGACGCCAAGATCACCTATCTCAAGCCGATGCCCGAGCAACGGATGAACGGTAGCTGCGCCGGCGGCACGGGCGCTTTCATCGATCAGATGGCGACCCTGCTGCGAACCGACGCCAGCGGCCTCGACCAATTGGCCGCCAATCATCTCCATCTTTATCCGATCGCCTCCCGTTGCGGCGTCTTCGCCAAGTCGGATCTCCAACCCCTGATCAACGACGGTGCCCGCCACGAAGACCTGGCAGCCTCGATTTTCCAGGCCGTCGCCACTCAAACCATCTCCGGCTTGGCCCAAGGCCGCCCAGTCCGGGGTGAGGTCGTCTTTCTGGGTGGGCCGCTGTTCTTCTTGCCCCAACTGCGGGCCGCCTTCGAACGCACCTTGGCCGATCAGGCAACCGGTTTCCTGTGCCCCGAACGGGCTCAGTTGTTCGTCGCCTTGGGCGCCGCCCTGTCAGCCAACGGACCGGCGGTGAGTCTGACCGAGCTAGCCGACCGGCTGCTCGAACGGCGCCATCTAGTCCCGGTCTCCAACCGCCTGGGCCGGCTTTTTCTCGACGCCGCCGAACGGGCTGAATTCGACCAGCGGCACGGCGCCGAGATCATCCCCCGGGGTCAGTTGGAAGACGCTCGGGGAGCCTGTTTCCTCGGCCTCGACGCCGGTTCGACCACGATCAAAGCCGTTCTCATCGACTCCGACGAGCGGATTCTCTGGAGTTGGTACGGCTCCAACGGTGGTGACCCGGTCTCGGCCGCCATCGACATCGTGACCCAAGCCCGGCGGGCCTTGCCCGGTCCGGCCATCATCGCCCGCTCCTGTGTCACAGGCTACGGCGAGGGCCTGATCAAAGCCGCCCTCCACATCGACGAAGGCGAAGTCGAAACCATCGCCCATTTCCGGGCCGCCGACAAGATCGCCCCCGGCGTCACCTCGGTCATCGACATCGGTGGCCAGGATATGAAGTATCTGCGGATTCACGACTCAGTCATCGACTCGATCGCCGTCAACGAAGCCTGCTCCTCGGGCTGTGGGTCGTTCCTACAGACCTTCGCCGAATCACTCGGCTTGACGATCGAAGAATTCACGACCGCGGCCCTCGACTCGACGGCGCCGGTCGATCTCGGTTCGCGTTGTACGGTCTTCATGAACTCGTCGGTCAAACAGGCCCAGAAAGAAGGCGCCTCGGTCGGTGACATCGCCGCCGGCTTGTCCTACGCCGTTATCCGTAACGCCCTCTACAAAGTCGTCAAGCTGCGGGACTCGGCCCAACTGGGCGACACGATCGTGGTCCAGGGCGGGACCTTCCTCAACGACGCCGTGCTCCGGGCCTTCGAGTTACTGACCGGTCGCAACGTCGTGCGGCCCGACATCGCCGGCCTCATGGGAGCTTACGGCGCGGCTCTGACCGCCAAAGCCCGCTTCATCCCCGGTCTGCCGGGCCAATTGCTGTCGATCCCGCAATTGGGACAGATCACGGTCGACACCCAGATGAGTCAGTGCCAGCTCTGCCAAAACCACTGCCAATGCACGATTTCCCAGTTCGGCAACGGCGAACGCCACGTCTCGGGCAACCGCTGCGAACGCGGAGCCGATCCGGCCAAAGAAAAATCGACCCTGCCCAATCTGTTCGACTTCACCTACAAGAGGCTGTTCCGCTACCGCCGGCTGACCGCTAAAGAGGGCACGCGGGGCGACATCGGCCTGCCCCGGGCGCTCAATATGTACGAGAACTACCCGCTCTGGTTTACGATCCTCAGCCAGTTGAAGTTCAGGGTCGTCATCTCGCCCCGCAGTTCCCACGCTCTGTTCGAACGCGGCATGGAGTCGATCGCTTCGGAAAACGTCTGTTACCCGGCCAAACTGGTCCACGGCCACATCGAAGCCCTGCTCGATAAGGGCGTGACGACGATCTTCTATCCAGCCGTCCAGTACGAACAAGAATTGGTCGATGGAGCCGATAAGAACTACAACTGCCCGGTCGTCGCCAGCTACCCCCAGGTGATCGAAAACAATCTCGAAAACATCCGCCGCCCCGGAGTCCGCTTCCTCAACCCGTATCTCAACCTGGCCAATCCCACGAAGTTGGCCGAACGCCTGGCCAAGGTCTTCGCCGATTGGGGAGTCACCTTGGACGAAGCCACGGCCGCCGTCGAAGCTGGTTTCGCCGAAGACGCCCAAGCCCGGGCCGATATTCGGGCCGAGGGCGAGCGGGCCCGCCAATATTGCCTCGACCACGGTGTCCGTGGCATCGTCCTGGCTGGCCGGCCGTATCACCTCGATCCCGAGGTCCATCACGGTATCCCCGAATTGGTCAACTCGCTCGGGCTGGCGGTCTTCACCGAAGATTCCGTCATCGGCCAGTCGGTCTTGGAACGGCCGCTGCGAGTGCGTGACCAGTGGTCGTATCACACTCGGCTCTATGAGGCGGCGGCCGTCGTGACCGGCGATCCGAACTTGGAATTGGTTCAGTTGAACTCGTTTGGCTGTGGCCTGGACGCCATCACCTCGGAGCAGGTGGCGGAAATCCTCGAAGCCAAGAACCGGGTCTACACGCTGTTGAAAATCGACGAGGTGTCGTCACTGGGCGCCGCCCGGATTCGCTTGCGATCGCTGACGGCGGCGGCCGAGGAACGGGCTCAGCGGCAGCAGCTGGCGCTTCCGACCCAATCTCACGCCCTCGACCGAGTTGTCTTCACCGAGGAGATGCGAGATGCCGGCTACCGCATCATCGCCCCCCAGATGGCGCCGATCCAATTCAACTTGGTCGAACCGGTCTTGCGCCGTGGCGGTTACAACGTCACGGTCCTCAAACAGGCTAGTGGCGACGACGTCGAGGCCGGCCTCAGTACGGTTAACAACGACGCCTGCTACCCCGCCATCATGGTCATCGGCCAGTTGGTCCAAGCCGTCCGCTCGGGCGCCGAGGATCCCAACCGAACGGCCGTCCTCATCACTCAGACCGGCGGTATGTGCCGAGCCACCAACTACACCGGTTTGTTACGCCGGGCACTGCGTGACGCCGGTTACGCCCAGGTTCCCGTGGTCGCGATCTCGACCTCGGGTATCGAACAAAACCCCGGTTTCTCGATCACACTGCCGATGATCCACCAGACGATGCGGGCCCTGACGGTCGGCGACTTGCTGCAAAACCTCTTGCTGCGGGTGCGGCCGTATGCCGCCGAACCGGGCAGCGCCCAGCGCTTGTACGAGAAGTGGGATGCCATCGGCCGGGAGTTCTTTGAGCAGGGCACGGCCCGTCTCGACGGTCGCAAGCTCAACTACAAACGCCTCATCAACGCCATGGTCAACGATTTCGACCGCCTGCCGCTCGACGGTTCGCCACGTCGGCCCCGTGTCGGTGTGGTCGGTGAAATCCTCGTCAAATTCCAGCCTGACGCCAATAATCACGTCATCGAGGCGATTGAGGCCGAAGGCTGCGAAGCCGCCCTGCCCGGCCTGTTCGAGTTCATGGTCACCGGGCTCTACCAAATGGAGTGGAATGTCGCCAACCTCGGCTTGAGCGACAAACGGCTGTGGGCGAAAAAGCTCTTGCGTCGTTTCACCGAGACCTACCGGGCGCCGGTCATCAAAGCGCTGCGACGAGTCAACGCCCGCCACGGTGAGCCGAAGTTCTCGATCCCCAGTGATATGGCCCATTTGGCCGAACTGGCTCAGACGGTTACCTCGCTCGGTAATCAGGCCGGTGAGGGCTGGCTCTTGACCGGCGAAGTGATCGAGTTGCTGCACGATGGCGTGCCCAACGTCATCTGTGTCCAGCCCTTCGCCTGTCTGCCGAACCACGTCGTCGGCAAGGGTATGTTCAAAGAAATCCGGCGCCAGTACCCGACCGCTAATTTGGTCACGATCGATTACGACCCCGGTGCTTCCGAGGTCAACCAGCTCAACCGCATCAAATTGATGATTGCTACGGCCCATCTGGCCCAGCCGGCGACCGCAATCGAACCGGACCCGACGCCGGCTTTGGCGGCGGTTGCTCCGGTGGGAGTGAGGTAAAACCACGATGGCGGTTCAGTCCGCTTCCAGCCCCACGTCTGATAACCGGGCGACCGATCGTCCGTCAGACGAGTCCGCGGTCGCTTCCAAGGCGGCCGCGACCGCACCGCCCCCGTCCGAGTCGTCAACCGCTGAATCGGAGTCGACCAACCCCGAGCCCGAGTCGTCAGCCGCTGGGTCCAAGTCAGCCAACACCGAATCCGAGCCGTCAACCGCTGACCGGTCGGCGGCCGCCCCCCGGCGTCGCTCCCCCGTACCGCCGCTGGCCATCGCCTTACTGATCGTGGTGGCCGGCGTCGCCTTCTTTTCCACCTTGTCGACTGATGTCGGGCGGGAAGGTCGGACCTGGGTCGGCTGGCTCGATACGACCGAAGTCACCACCACCGACTACCAGCCCCTGGTCGCCCCCGACCAGGTCATCTATCCGACCGATTTCCCGACCCAGTTCCAGTTGGCCGAATTGCCGGACACGGTGACGGTCGACAAGATCGACACCTTGGCGGTTTACCGGCTCGACGGCCAAATCACGGGTTATTCCCTGGGCGGCCGGGTTGAACGCCAGGACGACACTTCCCAGGTGATGCAGGACGCCTTCTCCGATCAGGACTACGAGATGGAGTTTTGGCTCAGCGAAGACAAAGCCGATGACGGGCAATTCTGGATCAAGTGGAACCGCAAAATCGAGGACTAACGCGCTAGCCACAGGCCAAAACCCGTGAAGGCTAGGGCCAGGACGACGTTGGCGCCAATGTTCAAGACGGCGGCGGCATAAGCCCCTTCTTGGAACAGGCGCCAGGTTTCGATGGAAAAAGCCGAGAAAGTCGACAGCGCTCCGAGCAAGCCGACATTGATCGCCAGAACCCATCGATCATCAAGGAAACGAGCTTGTGGGACAGCCCCCATGACCAGCCCGATACAAAACGCCGCGATGATGTTGACGATCAGCGTGCCCCAGGGGAAAACCGTTGGTCCGATGACGGTGAACAGACGCGAAACACCGTAGCGAACAGTGGCGCCCACGAAACCGCCGCAACCAACAGCCAACAGATTCAGCACAGAGACATCTTAAAAGGGGCCCCTGATCGGGCCGTCGGGTGACCCTCAACCGTGTCCAAAGCGTTATCAATCGGTTGTCATCGCATCAAGATTTGATTGATCTTCCTTCAAACCGGCCATCGTCGAGGGGTCAGAAGCTATGCTGTGCTCGGCCCGAAGAAAATTTGTCAATCGGCAAGGCTTGTGTTGTTTCTGAACGCGGACTAAGCTACCTCTTAGGTAACCTCCAGTACACTCCAGTACAACTTAGAACACTGCTTTCAGGAAGCGAGATAAGCGCCGTGTTTGGCATTTTCAATAGCATCACCGCCGTAATCCTCAGCCTTGCCCGGAGTTTGAATGACATGATCCTGTGGCCAGGCAACCAGCTTTCGGGCTTGCTCAACGATTGGATCTCCAGCTGGTTCACCTGGTTCAGCTGAGCTGACAGGTTGTCGGTGCTACAACTGAGCCGACTGGTGACAACCTCTCTAGTCAGCGCCCCATGGTGGGCTTGAACCGCCCATCTATATTTGTTGTAGTCCAGACAACTGTCACCGCAGTGACCGCCTGGCTTGCGATCGGCAACTCCTCTACCGAATAATTTCATACGTGAAAGAACGAATTCATCATGGCATTAATTAATGGGTTGATCGAGTCCTTCTACTCGTTCTTCAATACAATTGTTAACTGGTTCTTGTC
Source organism: Propionibacteriaceae bacterium (assembly GCA_031262845.1). Taxonomy (GTDB): domain Bacteria; phylum Actinomycetota; class Actinomycetes; order Propionibacteriales; family Propionibacteriaceae; genus WQYJ01. Next base: position 7,395 of record JAISGZ010000193.1, read on the forward strand.
ACCAGGTAACATCATCTTCGGCAATATTGCTGATATCATTAACGGTTGGTTCCAGTAATCCAGGAAGGTACGCGACATGATTGCCGGCGTTGTCCAAATTTTTTATAACATCATTGCTACTATGACCAGCTGGTGGACCAATATTGGAGATGCCCTCTTCCTCGGTCTCGGGAAGAAACTCCAAGAATGGGTCGGCCCCTACTGACAGGCTCGTGATCGATCACGCCACGTGGGTTGGAGTAACAATCTCGATCGACTGGCGATGATGGGTGATACCTGACCTCTCATTTTCCCCATTGATCAATCTCGGCTGTAGAAAGTTTTTATCATGGAACAATTGATTATTAACGCGTTAACCCTCTTCGTCGACACCTGTGTCAAATTGATGGAGTGGTTCCTCGCTCCGGGCGCTGGTGTGGCCAAAGGCATCGGCGATTGGATTAACCTCTGGCTCGGCTTCTAGTCGAGTTTTTCACCTCCACACATACCTGATCTTTGGTGGGTCACGGCCCGCCACAGACAACTGTTGACTGTGTCGGCTGCTTGATGAGCGGTCGACACAGTTTTTTTGTCCCGGTTTTTGTCTCTGTTTCGTTGTTTTGCCCCGGTTTTACTAGCTCTTTTCACATTCGTCCCGCTATGTGGTCATGAGACTTGCATCTCACATAATGGATCAAGCACTCTTATCCCCAACACCATTGGCTGACTCGCAAGGTCGCATGATCGCCCCTGGGACTGTCTCTGGCTCGCGAGCACTCAGCGCAAGATCAGAAAGGAGACTTGATGGCCGCCCCCGCTCTCGTGCTCCTGTCCCGAGGTAGCACTGACCATCGCGTTTCCGAAGTCATTCACCAACTCAAAGCCGGGCTCCAAAAGCTACGCCCAGATCTCGTCATCTGCGCCGCCTTTCTCAACCAAGGTCCCTCGACCGCGTCCGAAGTGATGATGGATTTGGTCGGTCGCGGTGTCAACGAAGTGGTG
>JAISGZ010000211.1 GCA_031262845.1 Propionibacteriaceae bacterium
TCGACGCCGAGTTTCCCGAGCCGACCGTGGCCGCGCGGGTGCTGGCGGCGATCGGGGCTGACGACACGGCTCACCCGGGATTCAAAGACGTCTTGTCGACGATCGGGGATGCGGTCGACCGGAAAAAACTGGAGACGGCGCTGACAAGGTCGTTAACCCTTTTGTGGCACCGTAAGAAACTGATCGAGTGCGAGCGGCCAGCCTGGGCGGCCGCCAATTCCCGGTTGCGTCGCTATCGACTGACCGATCCCTATTTGCGATTCTGGTTCCGCTACGTTGACAAGGCACAAGACCAGATCGCTCGGGGTCGCGCCGATCTGGCCCAGGCGGCTTTTCGGCGCGATTGGTCCAGCTGGCGTGGTCGCACGATCGAGCCGGTGATCCGCGAAGCCCTCGACCACCTAGCGGTGACCGATTCTCGCCTGGCCGGAGTGGAATCAGTCCGACCGTGGTGGACCCGTGACAATCAGACCGAGATTGACGTTGTCGCTCTGACCGCCACCCAAAGCGCTCTCTTGGGCACGATCAAGTGGCGGCCGAATAAACCGGTTTCAGCATCAGAAATGCGGACGTTACGTCACGCCGGATCAGCCGTACCACGTAGTCAAGACGCGGTCTTCGCCGCCATCAGTCCCAGTGGTGAGAAGCCCGAGGGGGCAGACGTGGCGTTCGGTGCCGAGGACTTACTGGCGGCTTGGTAAGCGGGTAGAACATTGTCTTTGCCCATGCTGGTCGTTCTGGCGGCGCTACCTCTGACGGTGATTTTCATTGAGTTTGAGTCACGTCACTTTTACCTGTAACACATGATCCAGTGTTACACTGATTACTGTGGCACTGAAGAATCTGACATTGACCGTCAAAGAGCAGTCGATCCGAAGCGGGAAGATTTATGCCGCTCAGCATGGCCTGTCGCTATCCAAAGTCGTTGATGCTTACCTCTCAAGTCTTGGGCAAGCCGATGACTATGAACGTCTGCTCGCTGAAGAGGACCAGCGGATTGAGTCAGGTGCAGGTGCTGGTCTCAGTCAGCACTGGGATCGGGAAGCAGCGCATCAGCGATGACACCGGTTTTTATCGATACCAACGTCCTGGTTTACCGCTACGACCGTGACGCTGGCGGCAAACACGAAACTGCCCGGCGCGTGGTGTTGGACCTCGCCCGAGCCCGGACGGCGGCGATCAGTGTTCAAGTCATGCAGGAGTTTGTGGCAACAACGCGCCGCAACTCGATCCTCGTCGATGCCGACTTGCGAACCGCGTTGACGATCATGTCGCACTGGTTGGTGCATCGCCCCGGGCCTGACGACGTCGTGGCTGCCCTTGATCTTTCGGCTCGTCACACCTTGTCATTCTGGGACGCCATGATCGTGCGATCTGCTGTCGAAAGTGGTGCGACCACACTGCTTACCGAAGACCTCAACCCCGGCCAGATCATCGACGGTGTCACGGTCGTCAATCCGTTTGCCGCCTGACCACACAATTAAACAAAAACCGCAATGCTGAATCTGGAAATGCCGGCTCACGCTGGCAAAACAAGCCCTCATGATCGAGAAACATCGACTTGACGAAAAGCCTGTCGGTGACACCTCGGCCTTGGTGAGAATCAAGCTCGAATGGCTTCGTTCCAGCTGTCACTGTTGACGGCTGGTGCTAGATTGATACGTACAGGAAACACGTACGTTAGGAGTACCGGTGACAGTCACTGCGACCGAGGCTCGGAAAGAGCTTTACAACCTGATTGAACGGGTCAACGAGGACCGTGTTCCGGTTCGGATTACTTCGCGTAACCACGGCACCGTCGTGGTCATGCCCGAGGCAGATTGGGAAGCCTGGCAAGAGACGATGTACCTGTTCTCTTCGCCCGCCAACGCCCGGCGGCTACGGGAATCGTTCCAGAACGTGGCCGAAGGCCGCTTCACTGAACACGAGTTAGATGAAGCATGAGCCGGTACCTGGCTTTCGACCCGAATGGGTGGGAGGACTATCAACATTGGCAAGCTCACGACCGGAACATTCTCAAGCGAGTCAACAAGCTTATTCAGGACGCGCTGAGGGACCCCGCCTCAGGGATCGGCAAGCCAGAGCGACTGAAATACGGCAGTGAGCTGCCGACTTATTCCCGCCGCGTCACGGCCGAACACCGGCTCGTCTATCAACTCAGTGGCGACTATCTGGTTGTCATCCAGGCGCGCTTTCATTACGACGACTAAACGCGCCTCCAACGTATTCCGTAAACCCGGCGGCACCACGCCCTCGACAAAGATCAAGCCCGAATGGCTTGGCTCCGCCGGTTGGAGCTAGCCACTCGGGCTTGAACAATTAGTAAATGCAATTAGCCGAATAGGCGTTTGAAGGGGCTTGGACGGTTAGCCCGGGCAGCGGCCCGCTCCTCGTCGGTGTGACGCCCGTCACACCACTGGCCGGCTGGGACTCGGGCGCGGACGGCAGCGATGTGCTGGCCGCAGCCAGACCAGGTGGTTTTACGGCAAACGGAACAACGAACTGGACTACACATCAGGTGGCCTTTCTGGTTGAGGTTTTATTTCGGGGTCAGTGGTTGAGGTGGTGGGGAATTCCCCGATTTGGGCACACCAATCAGACCGCTATAAGAGCAGTGATCAGTTACCTTGGGTTGGGTGAGGGACTTAAGTCATCATGAGGAAGAGTTTTTCGATGTCTTCGACGGTTAGGCGTTCGCCTTCGCCGTCGAGCGCATCATCGGCGGACCCGTCTTCAGTAAGGCAATGGCGCATCGCCGTAGCCAAAATCAGACAGGCCGCCCGGTCGACAGCCTTCGACACGGCTGATAGCTGGGTCACAACCTGACGGCAGTTACCCTCGTTCTCGATCATGCCGATCACGCCGGTCAACTGGCCGCTGGCCCGGCGCAACCGGTTGATAATCCGACGTTGCTGTTCGCGCCGTTCGGTTTCAGCCGCTGTGGCCAGGTCAGAAGTTTGAGTCACGATCTCGTCCGCCATCGGTCGTCCTCCTTCAGGGCCGGGACAAAGGTACGTCAACCAAAGGGATTCGGTCTCCGTCGCCACCACATCCGGTCACGACGCGCCCAATCCCACCGCTGCACGTTGTCGTAGTTGGGCTGACGTTCGATTGTTATCAAGCGCCTGAGCCCTAAGCTTGGTTAGGACTTAAACCGCCGAGCTGACGGTCTGGGCTTGGGCACGAACCTTTTCCATGTCCAACTCTTCGACCTTCCCAATCAACTCCTCAAGCTGCGAGGAGTTGAGAGCGCCGGGCTGGAAATAGACGGCGATACCGTCACGGAAAGCCATGATCGTGGGGATTGAGCTGATTCCCAGCGAACCGGCCAGCTCTTGTTCTTCGTCGGTGTTGACCTTGGCGAAAGTAATCGTGGGGTGATTCTCGGCGGCGCGTTCGAAAATCGGACCGAAAGCCCGGCAGGGACCACACCAGGCAGCCCAGAAGTCGACCAGCGTAATGCCATCAGCCGAAACGACGTCAGCGAAATCGGATTGTGTCACAGTGCGTAATGCCATGATCCGAACTATACCCCCAGGGGTATTCAGAAGCAAGCTCGGGGTGACTGTCAGAGGGTCGTCCTAACCTGACGGGCATGACGAAAACAGTGAAATCAATCTACCGCTGCCCCGACTGTGGCTGGGAGTCCCCCCGCTGGGTTGGCCGCTGTGGCCAGTGTCAAGCCTGGGGCAGCTTGGAGGAATGCCAGCCCGTGACCGGGGCCGCGACCCGGCCGGTTCGGGCGGCGGTGCCGATTACGGCGGTCGATCCGACGGCGATTCAACGGACGCTGACCGGAATCGGTGAATTCGACCGGGTGCTGGGTGGCGGTTTGGTGCCCGGCGCGGTGGTTTTACTGGCCGGCGAACCGGGTGTCGGTAAGTCGACCTTGCTGTTGGCGGCTGCGGCCCGCTGGGCTCAAGATCACGGCCCGACTTTGTACGTCTCGGGCGAGGAATCGGTCGGTCAAATCCGGTTGCGGGCCGTTCGGACGGGAGTCGAACAAGCGACCCTCTTGGTCGCCGCTGAAACCGATCTGACAGCGGTCGTCGGCCAGATCGAACAGGTCAACCCGACTTTGGTCATCGTCGATTCCGTCCAAACGGTGACCGACCCGGCGACGGTCGGCACGGCCGGCGGTGTGGCTCAGGTTAAAGCGGTGGCGGCGACGTTGGTTCAGGTGGCTAAACAGCGGGGTGTGCCCGTGATCCTGATCGGCCACGTCACCAAGGACGGCGCGGTGGCCGGCCCGCGGACCTTGGAACATCTGGTCGATGTCGTGATCTCGTTCGAAGGCGATCCACACTCCGGTTTTCGTCTCATTCGGGCGACCAAGAACCGCTTCGGTCCGGCCGATGAGGTCGGCTGTTTTGAACTGACGGAAGCCGGTATCCGTGAGGTGGCGGACCCGTCTGGGCTGTTCACCAGCCGACACGGCCAGCCGGTGCCGGGAACGGCGCTCAGTGTGACCGTCGAAGGCCGTCGGCCGTTGTTGGCCGAAGTTCA
>JAISGZ010000224.1 GCA_031262845.1 Propionibacteriaceae bacterium
CCGACGCCAGGCTGAGCCATTCAGGCCCGGAATCGCACTAGCCGAAGAATGGCACCAAGTGCTAACAGGGGCGAGGCGAGGGCGAACACGACGATGACTTCGGGGGCGAAACCGGCGACCGTGCTCACTGATTGTCCGGTCAGGACAAATGGCACCCAAATCAGGCCGGCGAGGGCGAGAATGACGATTCCGGACAGCGGCAGTTTCGTGTTCTGGCGGGTGACTCGTTGGGCCCGCCAATGTCGATACCGCAGCAGCGGTCCGGCGCTGGCCAGCAGGAGTAAGAGCCAAACGACGTCGATGCCGAGATGGACCAGTGTGAATCGGTGGGTGTTGATCGATTCGTTGGCGTCGCTTTCACGGTCGAGCAGGATGTTGGTGACGCCGGCGTTGAGTTCTTCGTAGAAGCCACCGATCATCCAGCCACCAAGGTAGTCACCGGCGTTGAGAAGTATCACGACCGCGATCTCCCGCTCCGGGATGAGGGCCATGTAAGAGCTGAAAGTCTCCGTGGCGCCATCGTGTCGATAGACGGTTTGCCCAGCCATATCAAGAAGCTGCCACCCCATCGCATACCGATCTTGCGGTCCGCTGGGAACGGCCGCGGTCGCTATCGTGGCCAACATTTCGGGTGCGAAGACCTGGGTGCCGTCAGCGGCTTGGCCGTGGTTGAGGAAAGTCTGAAGATATCGTCCCAGATCCACCGCACTGGAACTGATGTAGCCGGCTGGGACCTGCTCTGCGGGCCACTGTGGTTGCTGGCGGTCATAGAAGCCAAACCAGTTGCGATAGCTGGGGGACAAGCCACCGTCCAAGGCCGCCTGATGGTCGGCGTAGCTGTTGCTGAGACCCATCGGAGCGAAGATGTGTTGACTCACGTAGGTGGCGTAGCTGACTTGGGAAACCTGTTCGATGATGTGGCCGAGCAGACCGTAGTTGGCATTGGCGTAACTGAAGTCTTTGTTCGCTTGAGTCGTGATATCGCTGATCGCAAAGGCCTGGATACCGCTGGTGTGAGTCAGCAATTCAGAAATCGTGACGTTGTCGGCAAAACTGGCGGCGGGATGGTCGGGGTCGATGAATTGGGCCAACGAGTCATCGAGATTGATCAGTCCCTGATCGACTAACTGCAGTACGGCCTGAGCCGTCACAGACTTACTCATTGAGCCAATGACAAAGGGTGTTTCCAGAGGTTGGGCGGTGCCATAGGACTTCGCCCAGACCACATCATCAGCGCTGACTACGACTACCTGGGCGGTCGGTATGTGGGCGGCGGCCACTGATGTCGTGATGAACTGGTCTAACCGTTCGACGTCAACATCCGGTTTAGCCGGATCAGCTGTGACCAGTGATCCGGTGGGTAAAAAAGTGGCCACCGTGCCAACGACGGCGCCCAACATCAGCAGCCATCGGCGGCGCCAGCAGAATGTCACGCGTCCTGACCGTAGCCGTCCACATTCGCGCTGTCCACATCCGGTGTGGGGTGACCAGGCAAGAAGCCACGAGGGGAGTAATCATTCCAGCGGCAGAAAAGGCAGAAAACTGTTGGAGTGGCTCCGACCTCCGGGGAATCAGCCACGAAACACTGGTGTTATGGCAATGGCCACCCGGCCTCAAGACCGGTGGCGTGGTCCAGGGCTGGCGGACGAGGCGCGCTGAAGCCAACAGAACGGGTAAGGTCGGTGGGGCGATTGAGCCCAGGCTGATTCTCCGTGAGGAAGGACGTCGATGAGTGAGCAGATAAGCAGTCCAAACCCGTCTTATCCCGTTCAGTCATCACCCGTTCCACCGTCGGCTAAGCCGGCGTTGTTGGTGCTGGAGGATGGCCGTTGTTTCCGGGGTCAGGCTTACGGGGCGATCGGGGAGACCTTCGGTGAGGCGGTCTTCGCCACTGGGATGTCGGGTTACCAAGAAACTCTGACCGACCCGAGTTACCACCGCCAGGTCGTCATCATGACCGCCCCCCACATCGGTAATACCGGCTGGAATGACGAGGACGACGAATCCGACCGGATTTGGGTGGCCGGCTTCGTGGTCCGGGACCCGGCCCGGCGGCCGAGTTCGTGGCGGTCTAAGCGCAGTTTGGACGACGAACTGGTCGGGCAAGGCATTGTCGGGATTTCCGGGATCGACACCCGGGCTCTGACGCGGCATCTGCGGGAACGCGGCGCGATGCGGGTCGGCGTCTCGTCGATCGATCTCGACCCGACTTCGCTGCTAGCGAAAGTCCAGGCCAGCCCGCCGATGGTTGGATCGAATTTGGTCGATGCCGTGACTACCCCGACCGCGTATACGGTCGAAGCTGTCGGCCCGTCACAGGGCACGGTGGTGGCGATCGACCTCGGCCTCAAAGCCATGACGCCACAACTGATGAGTCAACGCGGCCTGACCGTCCGGGTGCTGCCCGCGACTGCCACGCTGGACCAGGTCTTGGCGGAACGGCCGGACGGCGTGTTCTTCTCCAACGGTCCCGGCGATCCGGCCACCGCCGATCACCAAGTGGCCTTGCTGCGCCAGGTGTTAGAGGCCGGTCTGCCATTCTTCGGGATTTGTTTCGGCAACCAACTCTTTGGCCGGGCCCTCGGTTTCGGTACCTACAAACTGGTCTATGGCCATCGCGGGATCAACCAGCCGGTCAAGGATTTGCGGTCCGGCGTCGTCGCCGTCACAGCTCACAACCACGGTTTTGCCATTGACGCACCCCTCAACGAAGCTGTCACTACGCCCTATGGTTCGGCCCACGTCAGTCACATCAACCTCAACGACCAGGTGGTCGAAGGTCTGGAACTCCACGATCAGGCCGGCCGGCTGAAAGCCTTCTCGGTTCAATATCACCCGGAGGCGGCCGCCGGTCCCCACGACGCCGCCTACCTCTTCGACCGCTTCGTCAACCTGATGACCGGGCGAGTCGGCTCAACCGAAGACCCGCCGCCCACCGCCGCCTCGTCGTCCACTCAACCGGAAGGGAACTGACGTGCCACGTCGGAGTGATATTCAGTCGGTTCTCGTAATCGGCTCCGGCCCGATCGTCATCGGTCAGGCTTGCGAGTTTGACTACTCCGGTACCCAAGCTTGTCGGGTCTTGAAAGAGGAGGGCTTCCGGGTCGTCCTCGTCAACTCTAATCCGGCCACGATCATGACCGATCCGGAATTGGCCGACGCCACCTACGTCGAGCCGATCACGCCGGACTACGTCGAACGCATCATCGCCCTAGAACGGCCAGACGCTTTGCTGGCCACGATGGGTGGCCAGACCGCTCTCAACACGGCCGTCGCGCTGGCCGAACAGGGTGTTTTGGAGCGTTACG
>JAISGZ010000234.1 GCA_031262845.1 Propionibacteriaceae bacterium
CCGACGCATCAGGATTGGGACCGCGACATGCTCAAGGCCCTCAACCGGAAGCGGCCGCCGGGAACTGAACTGACGGTCGAGCAGGCGATGAAGCGCTTGACCTCGGTTTACCCGGATGGTTTGGAGATCGACCCGCTGTACACGCTGCCGGACAACCAAATCATCGGTTACCCCGCTCAGATGCCGCTGACACGGGGCAGCGAATTTCCGCCTCAAGGTTTGGGCTGGGATCCGGTTCAACTCCACGAAGACCCCGATCCGGCCCGTTCTCGCCAACACGTACTCGAAGACTTAGCCGCTGGTGGCACGGGGATTTGGTTGCGCGTGGACGAAGATGCCATCGCCGCCGCCGATGTCGCCGCCGTCCTTGACGGGGTTTACCCACAGGCCGCTGTGATCTCGGTCTCGAGCGTCGGTCAGCAGGCCGCGGCTGCCCAAGCCCTGCTCGACTTCTGGGCCCAGTCCGGCCAGACCGATGTCCGTGGCAACTTGGGAATCGACCCGCTGGCGGCCGCGGCCGTGACCGGGCAAAAGGCCGATCTGACCGGTCTGGCCGACTGGGTCACCAAGACCAAGCCGTACGCCCAAGCCCGGGCTCTGACCGTCGATGTGACGCCGTACGACAGCGCCGGGGCCGGTGATATCGACCAGGTCGCCTACGCCGTAGCAACCGGTATTGCCTATGTCCGGGCGCTGGCCGAGGCTGGCGTCGACGCCACCGAGGCCTTCCAAAACCTCGTCTTCCGGCAATCGGCCACAGCCGACCAGTTCACAACCATCGCCCGCTTCCGGGCCGTGCGCCGGTTGTGGGCCCGGGTCGGCGAAGTCCTCGACGTGCCGTTGGCTAGCCGGGGTGCGATTCAACACGCTGTCACGAGTTGGCGGGTTATCTCGCGGGACGATCCCTGGGTCAACCTGCTCCGGGCCTGCGTCGGCACGTTTGCGGCCGCCGTCGGTGGCGCCGAAATCATTTCCGTTCTACCTCACGACACGGCCTGGGGCCTGCCGACCAAGTTCTCGCGCCGGATCGCCCGCAACTTGCAGTTGCTGGTCGGTGAGGAAACCCACGCCGGCGTGTCCAAAGACCCAGCCGGTGGAGCATGGTTCGTCGAATCACTGACCGAACAATTGGCCACCAAGGCCTGGGCCCAAGTCCAGAAGATCGAAGCCGCCGGCGGTATGGCAGCAGTCCTTGAGGACGGCACGATCGCCGGTCAGATCGAACCGGTGGCGGCCGAACGGGTCAAGCGCCTGGCGACCCGGAAACTGGCCTTGACGGGAACCTCGATGTTCCCCAAGCCGGACGAAGATCCGATCAGCGATGTCGTGCCACGGCCAGCCCGGCCGGCTTACCAGGGGCTGCCGATCCGGCGTGACTCCGAAGTCTTCGAAGCCTTACGGGACCGCACAGCCCAGGCGGTAGCGGCCGGTCAGAAGCCGGCCGTGGTCCTGGCCTGCCTCGGTCAGCGGCGTGACTTCGGTGCGCGCGAACAGTTCACGTCGAACCTGTTCATGGTGGCGGGGATCGACTGGCCAGAACTGGAAGGCCCGACGCCAGCCGAGATCGTCGCCAAAGCCCAAGCCGTCGGCACGTCGATCGTGGTGCTGGCGTCGTCGGCCAAGGTCTACGCGGCCGAGGCCGTGGCCGCTGCTCAAGCCGCCAAACAGGCTGGGCTGACGGTCTATTTGGCGGGTCGGGTCAGTGAAGCCGGAGACGGGGCCGCTGACCTGATCGACGCTGAAATCTTCGACGGCATGAACGTCGTCACCTTCCTCAATGACACTCTGGACAAGCTGGGGGTGGCCAAATGACCACGACAATTCCGCGTTTTGATTCGATCGACCTGGGGTCACCGACACCGCCCGCCGGGCAGACGGCGCCGGCCCTGGGCCCGGAGTGGGAAACCCCGGAGCGCGTTCCGGTCAAGCAGCTCTACGGTGACTCTGACCTGGTCGGCCTCGACTTCTTACACACCTTGCCGGGGCTCCCGCCCTATCTGCGGGGTCCCTACCCGACGATGTACGTCAACCAGCCCTGGACGATCCGCCAGTACGCCGGTTTCTCGACCGCCGAGGACTCCAACGCCTTCTACCGCCGGAACCTCGCGGCCGGCCAAAAGGGCTTGTCGGTGGCCTTTGACCTGCCGACTCACCGGGGTTACGACTCCGACCACCCGCGGGTCACGGGCGACGTCGGGATGGCCGGCGTGGCGATCGACTCGATCTACGACATGCGCACCCTGTTCAGCGGTATCCCGCTCGACCAGATGAGCGTGTCGATGACGATGAACGGGGCCGTCCTGCCAATCCTGGCGCTCTACATCGTGGCGGCCGAGGAACAGGGTGTGAAGCCGGAGCAACTCAACGGCACGATCCAGAACGACATCCTCAAAGAGTTCATGGTCCGGAACACCTACATCTACCCGCCGGCACCGAGTATGCGCATCATCTCCGAGATTTTCGCGTACACGTCGAAGAACATGCCCCGCTACAATTCGATCTCGATTTCCGGCTACCACCTGCAGGAAGCCGGTGCCACGGCCGATATCGAAATGGCCTACACGCTGGCCGACGGCATCGAATACATCCGGGCTGGTCAAGCGGTCGGCCTCAAGGTTGACGATTTCGCGCCCCGGCTGAGCTTCTTCTGGGGCATCGGCATGAACTTCTTCATGGAAGTGGCCAAGTTGCGGGCGGCCCGGATGTTGTGGGCCCGGCTGGTTCGTTCGGCCGGGGCCGAGAACCCGAAGTCGTTGTCGCTGCGGACCCACAGCCAGACCTCGGGCTGGTCGTTGACGGCCCAGGACATCTACAACAACGTCGGCCGGACCTGTATCGAGGCGATGGGCGCGACCCAGGGCCACACCCAGTCGTTGCACACCAACTCACTCGACGAAGCCCTCGCCTTGCCGTCCGATTTCTCGGCCCGGATCGCCCGTAACACCCAGCTGTTCTTGCAGCAGGAATCCGGTACGACCAGGTCGATCGACCCCTGGGCCGGTTCGGCTTATATGGAGCGTCTGACCTACGACCTGGCGGTTCGCGGTTGGGACTTGATCCAGGAAATCGAGCGGGCCGGCGGTATGGCCAAGGCCATCGAGGCCGGGATTCCGAAGTTGCGGATCGAAGAAGCGGCGGCTCGGACTCAGGCCCGGATCGACTCCGGCCAGCAGACCGTGGTCGGCGTCAACAAGTATCTGATCGACGACGATGTCCTGCCTCAGATTCTCCAGGTTGATAACCGGGCCGTCCGGGAAGGCCAGATTGCCAAGCTCCAGAAGCTGCGGGCCGAGCGGGACGAAGCCACGACTCAAGCGGCGCTCGACAAGCTGACCTGGGCGGCGGCCAACCCCGATCCGACGGACCCGGACCGAAACTTGCTCAAGCTGGCGGTCGACGCAGCCCGGGCGATGGCCACGGTCGGTGAAATCTCCGACGCCATGGAGAAGGTGTTCGGGCGTTACACGGCTCAAATCCGGACCATTTCCGGGGTTTACACGGCTGAAGTCGGCAAGTCGCCGGCGGTTGACGAAGCCCGTCAGATGGTCGAGAACTTCGCCGACGAAACCGGTCGTCGGCCTCGGATTCTGATCGCCAAGATGGGCCAGGACGGCCACGATCGGGGTCAGAAAGTTGTCGCCACGGCCTACGCCGACCTTGGTATGGATGTCGATGTCGGCCCGATGTTCGCCACCCCGGAGGAGACGGCCCGCCAGGCTGTCGACGCCGACGTTCACGTGGTCGGCGTGTCTTCGCTGGCGGCCGGCCACTTGATCCTGGTGCCGGCGCTCCGCCAAGAACTCGACAAGCTCGGTGGCCAGGACATCATGATCGTGGTCGGTGGCGTGATCCCGCCGAATGATTACGACGAGTTGTACGCCGACGGCGCGGCCGCCATCTACCCACCAGGAACGGTGATTGCCGAGGCCGCGGTTGATATGTTGACCAAACTCGAAGCCCGCGAGCATCACTGAGCTGCGCTCAACGCCGGAGCAGTTGAGGGGCGGGGCTGAAGTCCCCGCCGCCTCAGCCCTCCGTCAACGCGATAGGGCACGAAGTGTGAGTCCGACGAAACGAGGTGAGTCATGGTTGAGCCCTTAGCCGGTTCGACCGCCCTGGGGCTAGCGACCAATGTGGTCGTGCCAGGTCGGGCGATGACGGCGGCGCCGGCCGTGACTCGGGTGGCGGCGGCCAAACTCGACATGACCGAGTTGGCTCAATTCATTCGTCAAGGCTCACGCCGCCACCTGGCCCGGGCCATCACGCTCGTCGAATCGAATCGGCCGGACGACCGGGTTCAGGCCCGGGAATTACTCAACACCTTGCGGGAGGCCCATCCTGATTCGGTCCGGGTCGGGATCACGGGCGTGCCGGGGGCCGGTAAATCCACTTTCATCAACGCCATGGGCATGCAGTTGATCGAACAAGGCCACCGGGTGGCGGTCTTGGCGGTCGACCCGTCGTCGACCCGCACCGGTGGGTCAATTCTCGGCGACCGGACCCGGATGGGTGAGTTGGCGGCCGCCAGCGAGGCTTTCATCCGGCCGTCGCCGTCCGGCAACCACCTTGGTGGCGTGGCTCGGGCGACCCGCGAAACGATGTTGCTCTGCGAAGCTGCCGGCTACGACGTCGTCCTGATTGAAACCGTCGGCGTCGGCCAGTCCGAGGTCGCGGTGGCCGGGATGGTCGACACTTTCCTGCTCATCACCTTGGCCCGGGCCGGTGACCAACTCCAGGGCATCAAGCGTGGCATCTTGGAGATGGCCGACGTCATCACGGTCAACAAATCCGATGGTGACAACGAGGCCGCCTCCCGGATCGCGGCCCGGGATTTGCGGACGGCCATGAAACTCATCACCTCCGATCCCAACGCCCGCCGCCCACCGGTCGTCAACACCAGCTCGTACACCGGCATGGGACTAGCCGATTTGTGGCGGGAAGTGCTCAATCACCGGGCCTATCTGGAAGACCACGGTGGCCTCCAGGCCCGGCGAGCCGAGCAACAACGGGACTGGATGTGGGCTCTGGTTGACGACGAGTTGGTCGAATCGGTTCGCCAATGCCCGGCCGTCAAGAGCCAACGGGCAGCCCTGGAAGAGGCGGTCCGGACCGGTCAACTGAGCGCCGTCGAGGCGGCCGAGACGATTTTGCGGACTTTTGCCGAGCAGTTGCCGCCCCATTGGCTGGGTGGCCGATAAGGGCCCGACCCAAGTAAGCCAGCGGCCGTCGTAATTCGGCCGCCGTGATGTCAGCGTGAACAAAAATTCGCCCGGGGAGCAGCCTGAGGCCGTCACGGATGATGCTGGGACAGCCTGACTTTGTGCAAGCGGCGGCCAGTTTGTCCGAGTAGTATGCGAGCAATCGTTCTGCCCTGTGGGCCGGGTGTTGGCGCTGTTGTTCCGCCATGCGTTGGGCTTGGGTGAGGGAGGACGTGACTTAACTGGATGGAGTGTCGGTGACTGATTTAGGTGCCTATGCCGAGGATGTCCGGTTTAATCACGAAGCGGCTACGACCTTGGCAACGGCCTGTCGCAATGCCGCCTCGACGTTGGACCAGCAAGCGGGATCGCGGGCGTCGTTGGTGACGGCCGCCTTGACCGAGTTCCGGGGTTATTTCGCTGAATTGTTTACCGACAACGCCGACATTGAGCGCTCGGACCGGGGCGAAGTGGCCCAGGCCTTGCGGGCGGTGGCGACGGCGGTCGAGGCCTTGGCGCGGGAGGCGACCAGCGAACAGGAGCGGCGTCAGGCGGCCCGGGCCTGGAAACAGCGGCGCGATGAACGCAACGCCCTCGACCACATTCACGACTTTTTCATGGGCGAGGAGGAACCGCCCCGAGGCCCGGCGCCGCAGCCAGTCGAAAATCCGTCCCAGCCAGTGACGCGGCCCCGTCAGTCGCCGTCCCCAGGGTCGGGCGGCGTTGCCGGTTTGACGTCGGCTGATCCGGCCGATTTGCGGTCGTTCGCGACCGGGTCAGCGGGTTTGAATGACGCCATTCGGTCGTTGCCGGGACAACTCCGGAACTGGTGTAGCGCCTTTGTTGATGGTTGTGGCTGGGGGACACTGAACGCCGATGCCGTGTGGGTGGGGTTTACGAAGTACATCGAAGCCAATGATCTCGATGTGACGTGGGCCAATACGGTCGCATCAGCCTTTGAGGCGGCCGGCGGTCAAGGCTTGTCGACCTTGCCGGACGTGGCGCTGATGGCGGCCCTGGCGACCTTGGGGGTGGCGGCCAGCCGGGCCGATCTGACGATTGAGATGCCCCAGGTGTTGGGCGCCCCACCAACCACGGGTTACGTCAATGATCCGGTCAATTCGGCGACCGGGAACTTCATCGAACCCGAAGTCGATCTGGGTTTTGCCGGTGGTTGTGGGTCGTTGCAGTTCAGCCGGATGTACAACTCGGTGTCGCCGCTGGTGGGGGCGTTCGGGACGGGCTGGTCGTCGTGGGCCGAGTCAGGCTTGGTCGTGACCGATGAGCAGGCCAGTTGGGTGCGTCCGGACGGCCGTCACACAATTTTTCCGCGTTTGGGTGACGGCTGGGAGCGGGCGCTCGGGGAGTCGTTTTGGTTGGCCCGTGACGAGGACGGGTTGGTGGTGTCGGATAACGCCGCTGGCCGGTGGGTGTTTACGGCTGGTGGCCGGTTGGAGTCGGTGTCGCGCGGGGCCGGGACCAAGGTTGATTTGTTGTACGAGCAAGATCGGTTGATCGGCTTGGTTCATGAGCGCGGCCGGTCGATCGAGGTCGTGTGGTCGGGCGAGCGGGTGTCGGCGCTGGTGGCCTCGGATGGGCGACGGGTGGATTACCTCTACGACCAGCTGGGTCGGTTGATTGAGGCCGTCCGTCCGGTCGGTCGGCGGGAGTATCGCTGGGGAAAGACGGGGCTGGTCGAAGCTGTGGTCGACGCTGACGGCGTGGTCGAGGTTGTTAATACCTACGACGAGGCCGGTCGGGTGACCGAACAGCAGTCGCCGTTTGGACGGACGACGAGGTTCACCTATCTGCCGGGGCGGGCGACCGTGGTGGCGGAAGCCGATGGGGTGCGGGCCAATACCTGGTTGGCTGATGGGAGCGGCCGGCTGACGGCTGTGGTCGATGCGGCCGGTCGGCGGCAGTCGATGGTTTACGACCGCTGGGGGAATCAGGTTCAGGTGACCGACCGGAACGGCCAAACGACGTTGCGGCGCTTCAATGACCGGGGGTTGATCTGCCGCCAGGTGTCGCCGTCGGGGGCCGATATCCAGTGGGGCTACGACGAGTTCGATCGGGTGACAACGGTAATGGCCGCCTCGGGTGGGGCGACACTGCTGGAATATCAGGCTGACGAGCGCAATCCGTCGCTCATGGTCGATGCGACGGGTGGACGGACCCAGTTCGAGTGGACGGACGGTTTGCTGACCGGGGTGGTCGATCCGACCGGGGTGCGAGTGGAATTCGGTTACGACGCCCACGGTGACCTCGTGACTACGACAGACGCCGACGGCAATGTCGCCCGGTTGGTTCGGGATGAGGCCGGCCGGGTGACCGCGGCGGTGACGCCGCTGGGTTATCGGACCGAGTTCCGCTATGGACCGGAAGGACTGCTGGCGTCGAAGCGGGATCCGGCCGGGGCGACGTGGCGGTTCGAGTACACGGCGGCTGGGCGGCTGGCGGCGACCGTGGATCCGCTGGGCGCGCGGACGGTCGTCGAGTACGGCGCTCATGGTGAAGAGACCGCGACGACCGATCCCTTGGGCCGGGTGGTACGGCGGCAGTTTGACGACTTGGGCAACCTGGCGCAGGTCACGTTGCCAGATGGCTCGGCTTGGCAATACACCCATGATGCCTTGTCACGCTTGGTGGCGGCGACCGATCCGGCGGGTGGCCAGTGGACCAATGAATACGACGCCGGCGGCGCCTTAGCGGCCCGGACTGATCCGACGGGGGTGCGTCAGCAGGCCAGTGTCAACCCGGCCAGCCGGTCGGGTGAGGTTGATGACGGGCTGATGTCGGTCGGGTTGACATTCGACCAGTTGGGGCGGCCGGTCAAGACGACCGGGCCGGATGGCAGCCAGACGATGACCATTTATGACCTCTGCGGCCGGCCGGTCGAGGTGTTGGGGCCCGAGGGTGAGCTGACGGTGTTGCGGCGGGACGCGGCTGGACGGCTGATTGAGCGGGTCGCCCCAGGTGGGGTGTCGACCCGGTTTGAGTACGACCGCTGTGGCCGGGTGCGGGCCGTGACGGACCCGGCCAGTGGGCGGACCGAGCGTGAATATGACGCCGATGGCCGGCTGATCCGGCAAATCCTGCCGTCGGGCGATACAGCGACCGCGACCTGGGATGAGGTCGGCCGGTTGCTGTCACTGAGGCAGCCAGGCCGGGGTGTGGCGTCGTATCGGTGGGACAAAAATGGCCGTCTGACCAGCGTCCACGACTCACGTTGGGGCCGGCGGCGGTTCAGTTACGACCTGGCGGGCCAGTTGGTGGCGGTGACCAACGGGCTCGGTGGCGTGACTCGGTACGACTATGACGAGTTGGGCCGGTGCCTCACGATCACGGACCCGGCCGGTGGCGTGACCCGGCGGGAATGGAACCGGTTGAACAAACTGGTCGCGGAAACCGACCCGCTGGGCCGGGTAACGCGGGCCGGGTATGACGCGGCCGGCCGTCAGCTGTGGCAAGAGGACCCGGCCGGGCGGCGATTACAGTGGACCTTCGACGCTTCCGGACGGCAACACGAAACTCTGGTTGATGGCCGCTTGATGGCGTCGATTGAGCGGCGGCTGGCCGAGCGGACGGTCGTCATCACTGACCACAGCGGGCCGACGCCGGTGTGGTTGGAGCGGCAGTGGGACCGGGCCGGGCGCTTGATCCGGCAAAGCCGTGACGGTCAGACCGTGGCCTGGGAATACGACCAGGCCGGCCACCGGCAGTCGATGACCAGCCCGGACGGCACCCGCACCACCTACACCTGGGATCCGGCCGGACGGCTGGAAGCGATCGACCATCCACTGTTCGGTTTGGCGTCATTTGGCTATGACCAGGCCGGGCGGCTGGTCGAGGCGGCCAGTGGCGCGGCCGTGCAAACCTGGGACTGGGACCGCGGCTGGATCAGTGGTCACACGGTGACAGACGCCACGGGGGCCTATCGGACCGTCATCGGTCGCGACGACAGTGGTCGGATCAGCCAGATCGACCGCGACGGACAGACCACCGATTACCAATACGACCAAGCCAACCAGCTGATCGCTGCCACGGGTGAGGGGCGGGCGGCGACCTGGGAATGGGATCCGGCTGGCCGCTTAATCCGAGAAACCAACGGCGACCAAACGATCGACTACGACTACGACCCGGCGGGCCAGCTGACCGAAGCCCGAAGGTCGGACGGGCAGATCACTCGTCACCGCTACGACCCGGCCGGACGGCGTCTTCAAACCACCAACAACCAGGGTTTGACCAGGGATTACGCTTGGTCGCCAACGGGTTGGCTGTCCCAGATCACGGACACGAGTCCCGAGCGTACGACGGAAATTCCTCTGCACGTTGACGCCACCGGCGTGCTGTCCCAGGTCGGCGACACCGATCTGTGGTGGGACTCGGCCAACCCGATTCCGTCCCCACTTCAAATCGGATCTTTGCCGTTGTTGGCAGCCGGTCCGGTGACCGGTGCTGGTGACCAGTGGCACGCTCCGGGGTGGCGATCGGCTCGGTCGGAGGGACTTGATCCGAGGGCGATGGACGCGCGGTCACTCGGCCCCAAGGACGGGCCTTCGTCGGTCCGGTCTGAAGCGTCAGACCCGTGGGTGGTGGGTGCGAGTTCGCTCGGTCCCAGTAATTCCGCCCCACCGGCCAGTTCCGGAGCACCCGATTCTTGGGCGATGAGTGCGGATTCGATCGGGTCAGGGACTGCCGCCCAGTCGGCCTGGTCCGGAGCACCCGACCCATGGGAGATGGCGACCAAGTATCAGGTCGGCCCAGTTGGAGTCTCCACCTCGGGGACGATCACGATTGACGGTTTGGAGTGGCTAGGCGCTCGGGTCATGGACCCGGCCAGCCGCGGGTTCCTCACGACCGACCCACTTGAGCCGATCACGGGCGCCGGTTGGGCCGCCAACCCCTATTCCTACGCTGGCAACGACCCGCTCAACCTGATCGACCCGACCGGTTTACGGCCGGTGACGGACGCCGAGTTGGACCAGTATGCGGCTGAACACGGCGGGGCGTTCAAAGCCATTGGCGACTGGGCCACCGAAGGATGGGGCGCTTGGCTCGTCAACGGGGCGATGGTCCTGGCCGGCGGTGTGTTGATCGCCACCGGTGTGGGCGGCCCGGCCGGCATGATGCTGATCTCAGCCGGCGCTGACGGTCTGATCCAAAAAGCCACCACGGGCACGGTTGACTACGGCCAAGTCCTCGTCTCCGGTCTCGTCGGCGCAATTCCCGGCGGCGGCTTCGTCGCCCGTGGTGGTGCGACCTTCGGCCGGGTCATGCTCGATGGCATGGTCGCCGGCGGCGTCGGTGGTTTCGCCCAAGGGATCTACTCCTACGCCACCAGCCCCGGCCCCCACACCCTCGAAACCTTCGCCACCACCGTTGGCACCAGCACCGCCATGGGCGTTGGCTTCGGTGGTGCCGGTTCCGCCGCCGGTTACGGCCTTGTCCACGGTGCTCAACGATTACTTGGTGATGTGGTGCCGGCGCCACAAACAAACTATATTAACTCCGCCAGAGTGCTGGAGCGTTCTGCTCAGGAGCCAGGACCTATGCATAATTTCCCTGCTATGTTTGATGAACATATTCTTCAGCAGGGGGAACGAACTGTTACGCCAAATTACTATAATCAGGCTAAGCCGAATTTATCGAGTACAAGTGTTCTGTACACTTTGCCTGGTGACATCAACGGAAGAGCTGGTACTTATGAAATTGGGACGAGAGTATCGACCAGCGGTCGTACTGAAGTGATAATGCATAGATTTTTTAGACCTGGCGAAACATGATAAATTATTCGGAATTATTTCCTCCTCGTTTTGACGCCGAGACGGTAGATTTTCCAGGTGATGGTGTTTTTGATTACATGTTCAGCGATGGCGTTGGCGGTGATTTTAGCTGCGCTGTGAAGGTTTATCCGTTTGGTGGGTCTTCGTGGCTTGGAAAATTTGTGGCAGGTAAACCTCTGTTGAACGCAGTGGTCTCGGGATTATTCGCCACTCCAAATTCCTGTCAGCTATGTGCTGTAGTAAAGGGCACCCCGTTTTTGGTTGATGTAGAAAGCCCGAGAGGGAGCGAAGTTCTTGTTGCTGGAGGTGTTTTAACTAATGTCTTTGCGGCACAAGAAGTTGGTTTATTATTACTCGCTACGCCGTGGAATATTTCTGCACTTAGTGCTGAGGGAAAAGTGTGGGTATCCCCGCGATTGGCGATGGAAGCAATTTCAATACGTCAAATTGAACGCGATCGCTTGTGGGGAACAGCAGACCCAGATGATGAAGCGCGTGATTTTGTTATCGATCTCACCAGCGGGCAGCAGGTTAGCTGAATGCACGCAGGGATTCTGGGTGGCTGGATGGGATTGAGGTTAAATGTTTGAGTTGCTGAGGTCTGAAGAATTACCTAACAAATTTGTTTACGCAGAGGAGTTTTTACGAGTCGTTACTCTGCGGTTAACCTCACTGGAGCCTTGGTGGATTATGCAAGGGCGGGAATTGCGAGAACGTTACAATGGTCTTCGAACCCGTTACCCGAGTTACGTTCTGGTTCCCTTTGCTCGTCGTCAGGATAACGACGACGTTGCTTGCTGGGATGTACCATTAGGAAAAATCATTATCGTCCATGACTTTGCCTCGTCTGGTTGGGAGCGGCGGAAGGAATTCCCTGATTTTTATTCCTGGTTTCGCCAGGCGATTGATGATTTGAT
This sequence comes from Propionibacteriaceae bacterium, assembly GCA_031262845.1. GTDB lineage: Bacteria > Actinomycetota > Actinomycetes > Propionibacteriales > Propionibacteriaceae > WQYJ01. The sequence goes on from JAISGZ010000234.1 coordinate 11,902, forward strand.
CGAGTTTGACCTATGAAACAAGATCTAAGCCGAGCGGTGTCGCACGCGTTACGTCATGAGCCCTGGGTGTATGAACTCGAACTTGATACTGAAGGCTGGGTCGACATCAATGACCTTGTGTTGGCTTTACGGCATGAGGCTCGATGGAGTTCTTTAACAATTAATGACATTGAGGAAATGGCGAGTACAGCCACAAAAAAGCGTCACGAGATCCGCGATGGAAGAATTCGTGCTCTCTATGGTCATTCAGTGCCTGGAAGAATTCTCAAAGAGTTGGCCACTCCACCGGTAAAACTGTTTCACGGTACTTCTCCAGTTGCAGCTGAAACCATCCTGCGTACAGGACTTCTTCCAATGAAAAGACAGTACGTTCATCTGTCAGTTGATCGTGAAACTGCTTTAATGGTAGGGATGCGCAAAGCTCAAAAACCAGTGATCCTTAATGTGATGGCTGATAATGCAGCTGCGGCGGGAATTGATTTTTATCAAGGGAATGATAAGGTTTGGTTGGCTAGACGAGTACCTGCCCGGTTTATTGGTTTAGACGCTTAGTGGAAGTAGGCATAAGATGTACCGATATCCACTGAAAATGCTAGATTAAACAGTATTTAATCCTCAAATAAGAATGGTTCCTTTCAAGTCATAGTTTTAACTGTGGTGATAATAGCTTGCAGGTAGAAGGGTTAGCAGTGATGAGTGGGTCAACTCGTGCTAGTGACGGTGAAGAGTACAGACGAGAAGGGTTAGGAAATGACGCTACTCTCTTCGATGCTTTTATATCCCATTCGTCATGCGACAAAGATGAGATTGAGCCAATTGTAAGAGAACTGCAACGTCGAGGGGTTCGCGTTTGGTTTGATAAGGATCAAATAAAACCTGGGGGAAATATCCCCTTACTCCTGAATGAAGGGCTACGGCAATCAAAGAAAATCCTTATATTTCTTTCGGCTAACTGGAAAGAATCGGACTGGACGATGGCTGAGTGGTCGTCTGTCGTAGTTACAGATCCTGCAAATAAAAAACCACGAATTATTGTTGTTTCGCTCGACAAAACCGATGCGCCACCGTTACTTGGAGCGATCAGGAGAATTGATATGAGCGGAGGAAATATAAGTCAGGGAATTAATGAAATCGTTATGGCGGTAATAGAGGAAGGTTGCGCAAATGAGTCTTTGCATACAAAGATGGCTGTACAGGGAAGGTTGCCCACGAAAGGCTTTTTCCCTAAACGAGGCCAGTCGTTGTTTGGTACTGAGCTGAAGCCCGTCTCAGTGACGATTAGTCCCGATGATCGATGGATCGCAGGTGGATACGAAACGGGTGAAATAATTTTATGGGATACTACTACCAGGGAATACAACAAAAAGCAAAAATGGCTGAGGCATAAAGATGCTGTGGATCATCTACTCTTTTCACCGGATGGATCGTACTTGTTCAGCGCAGGGAGTGACGGAAAATTAATTTGTCATAACGTAGTAACCAGCGAAATTGAGTGGCAAAGGAGCGCGGAGGTTCGTATTGGTCAGATGTGTTTGTCTTCTAATTCACGATGGCTGCTTATTTTCGAGTTAAGGACTAACCAATTAATAATTTTTGACTTGTTAAATGCCTTTTTGCAAGTTGGAGGTCTAACTGTACGGCCGCATGCTTTTGCTTTATCAAGACATATGCCAGTGGCAGTCGGTCAATTCTCCAGTAGGGAAGGTCCTATGTCGTGGCTGGCTTGCGTGGATTGCATGGGAAAATACTTATGTATTTACTCGTTACCTGATCTGCGAGTTGAGAAAAGAATTTCCATTAAATTTGTGGGGCCAGTGACAGGAATTGCGTGGGCGCCAGATAATTCATGGGTGGCGATTAGCGACTATGAATGCACTAAACTGTTTGACATAGAGAGAGGCGCAGAAATTGCTAAACTTGAGCATGGCTGCTCGGCCGGTGCCGGTGTCACGATTAGTCCGTTGGGAGATTGGTTAGTCGTTGTTGATCGATTTTCCCGTGCGGTTTGGTGGAATTTGATAACTCATGATATGCGGGTTATACGGAACGACGCGTCTCCTACCATCCCTCCGCTGGTTTTTCCTGATGCTTCGGCTGTCATACTCCAAGGAGTGTTTAACAGGAAGGGAGATATTTCTCCATCTGTGGTTTGGGACCCACGGAGACTTAACGCTTGGCCCATTAAGCAATTAAAAATCTCTGGTTCATGGGAACTGTCGGGAAGCGGCCGCTGGCTTGTTTTTTTAGACGGAAGGCGCATAGGTTCCCAAAGGATGGCGGTTATTCGTTAGCTGCTCTTTTCAAGGGATAGCGTTTGAAGAATGGGTATTAATAATGACTTCACTGCCATGCGGTTTCGGAAAATGAAATTTGTTTGTCAGGCCGTGAGCCACTATTAAACGCTTACCACTGCTTGGACAAGCGCAATTCGAGATTTTGCGACACCGGTGTCTGATTCATTGGTTATTTTGAATGTAAAAGCAATATGCTGTTTTCCTGAAATATCCACGTCGATTGACTGCTTGGGTGTATTTGCATTAAAGGTGTATTGAGCGAGTGGTTCGGCACCTGGAGCATTGGGGTCAAAAACTTCTAGTTGATATTCACGACCAACGGCACTATTCTGATCCAGAATTAGGTCGCCGGTGAGTTTTTTAAAACCACCGCCAAGAGAAACTTGTATGGTTTTAGTCTTGCCAGTACTTCGTCCCTCGTCGAGCACGACGCCTAGGGCGCAACTGGGGCTAATCTGGTCACCGAGGTGACATGCGGGGATTGTCTGGTTGCCAAATACTATTTCAATTATATCCCAACTTTTACTATTTGAAGGTTGTGGCAAATTAGCAAGAATTCTAGAGGTATCCTGTGATGATGTTGGGAAACTGCTTGATGCAGCGACTGAGGATGAAACAGATGGCTTCTCGCTGGATGCTGCTGGGGCGGTGAACGTAACTGTGGCGGTGACAGATTCTGTTGCAGTTACTGGAGTTGGAGTAGGAGCTGTACCACGTCCAATAAGGAATCCAAAGAGCAGACCAAGAAAAATAGTTGCCGCGATAATTACTACCCCATTTTTAAGGGATATCATTTTTTTAGGTTTATTTGTTTTTGAGTTAGGGTCACCAAGTGTTACTGGGTTAGTATTACTTGGATCGTATTGCTGAT
>JAISGZ010000255.1 GCA_031262845.1 Propionibacteriaceae bacterium
ATCCCGGAGGTCGTGGTCGACCGAGAAACCGGTCTCTTGGTGCCTTATGACCCGGCTCAAGCCGATGACCCGGCCTATGTGGCCGCTTTCGAGACCGCTTTCGCTCAGTCCGTCAACGATTTGGTGCGGAATCCTGATCGGGCCCACCAGATGGGACAAGCCGGTCGGCAACGTTGTATTGACCACTTCGATTGGTCACGCATCGCAGCTCAAACCGTGGGCGTCTATCAGCAAGCGATCGAACAATTCGCTAGCCGGTAGGACCACCAGGGCCAGACTGATGACAAAGAACAACGCCCACCGGGTTTGACACGGTGGGCGTTGTTATCTCAATGAGAAGTTGCCACAAGGGACACTTCGTCAACTGGAACAAGTTTGTCGGCGGGATATTCGGAGCCTCAATCAGCCAGGTCAGAGCTGATCGGTTCGGTCATCACTGCGGGGCGACAACCGGTTGGAGCGCTTCGTACAGTCCCGTCGCCTCGGCGGCATTCATCTCTACGACGAGTCGGCCACCACCATCGACGGGGAGACGTAACAGAATGCTACGACCTTCCTTCGTCACCTCAATCGGTCCGTCACCGGTCCGGGGCTTCATCGCTGCCATAGGTCGCACTCACCTCAATTACATTGGGAACTTCGGTCGAGCCTATTATTCCAGGTTTGAGGCCGTTAACGCCAAGCGGCTGGCAGGCGGCGTGGTCTTTGACCTGGCGCCCGACGGCTGCCGCCGACGGCACTACCCGCCGCCACCGGACGCCCGGCTGGGCGGCGATCCTCGTCCTCGCTGGCACTGGGTGGACTGTCAACCTCGTCGCTGAGGGCGAAATCAGACCCAAAATCATCGTCGGCAAAGTCACCTTCGAGTTCAGCCAAACGGGCTTTGACCCGATCACAGAACTCATCGACCTGATCCATGGCGTAGCCCCGCGGCACAACTGCGAAACCGAGCTGGTCAATGTCAGCGCTGGTTAGTTCACCTTCTGGCCATTGCGGTTGAGGCTCGTCGGTGTCGGCCGGTTCAAACTGGCCAAAGCGGCCGGTCGCAGCCACGGCGGCGATCCCAATGACCACCACTGCCACGAAAGCGATCACCCATTCCATCATGCCTCCCGAATTTTCCGGTCAGTTCAGCGCCGTCCCTGATGGGGAGCCGGTTACGTGAACAATCTAAATCGTCGATTCAAGCCCGCCGGTCATGAAGGCCGACGGTGCAGCTGGCGGCCATAGCTAGCTACCAACCAAACCTGACAACAACCACCGATCAGATAATCTTCCCGCGGGTTCGGGAACTGACCGGTCCACGCCATCGTCTGGCCCCTCATCTTTTGACCGCGGTGTCTGAAAGTACCGCTCCACGATCCCTTGATCACGGCTGTCTATCACCTTAGTGGACAGGTTTGGGGGCTGGCCGAGAGATGGGTCAAGAAAAATCGTGTCGAGTTGAGGATGACAGCGACTTTCGCAGGTTGTGGCCGGTCACGGGCGTCAACGGAGCCAGCCGTCAGTTAAGTCAGCCAAGCCTTCAGCCGATCGTGGACGGCCACAACCTCGGCCAGCGCACAGGCCTCATCGTCACGGTGAGCCAGGTTCGGGTCACCGGGTCCGAAGTTGACCGCCGGCAGGCCGAGTTCGGCGAAACGGGCGACGTCGGTCCAGCCGTATTTCGGCCCCACTTGGCCGCCGACCGCGGCCACCAAGGATTGGACGAGCGGCTGGTTCAGACCCGGTCGAGCGGCCGGCGCGGCGTCGACCAGGGTCAGGTCGTAGCCCTGGAAGAGTGCCCGGACTACGGCCTCGGCCTCGGTCAGGGTCTTATCGGGCGCGAACCGGTAGTTGATCTGCAAACTGGCCTGGTCGGGGATGACATTGCTGGCGATGCCACCGCTGATGGCGACGGCGTTGAGGCCTTCCCGGTAGGTCAGACCATCGACCTCGATCGAGGGGGCTGCGAAAGTTTGCAAGATGACAAGCGCTCGGGCCAGGTCGTGGATGGCGTTGTGGCCGAGCCAACTGCGGGCCGCGTGAACGGCTTCGCCCCGGGTCGTCAATTCGGCCCGCAACGTGCCTTGACAACCGGCTTCGATCCGGCCGGCGGTGGGTTCCATGAGGATCGCCAAATCCGCTGCCAGTAGGTCGGGTCGTTGCTGAACGAACCGCAACAGACCGCTGCGATCGGCCGAGACTTCCTCGTTGTCGTAGAAGAACCAGGTCAGGTCGTACGCCGGTTCGGTCAGGGCTGCGGCCAAGGCCAATTGGACCGTTAAACCGCCCTTCATATCCACGCTACCGCGGCCCCACAAGGTTGTCTGACCATCGACCTGGCGCCATTGGGAGGGCAGATTGGCGGCCGGCGGGACCGTGTCGAGGTGGCCGGCGATGATGACTCGCTGGTCGCGGCCCAGTTCGGTGCGGGCGGCCAAAGCGTTGCCGAGGCGGGTGATGGCCAGGTGGGGGTAGGCGCTCAGGGCGGCCTCGACGGCGTCGGCCAGTTGAGTTTCGTGGCCGGAGACCGATTCGGTGTCGACCACGGTCGCGAACAACTCGGCCAGGTCAGCTCGCAGATCGAGCGGGAGATTCGTCACGGGATCAGTCAAGCACGAATCCGTTGATCGCCGATGTCGGCCAACCCCAACAATCAGTCGGATCCGTTACGTCCGGCCTTGGTCGCGCCGGTGCTCACGGTCCAGCGGTCTGGAGCGGCTCTGGGCAACCAATCCCACCGAAGTACCCGGCTGGCCGCTGCGACGTCCGCTAACGAAGCTTTTCGTCGTATCCGGTACCGGCTCGGTTAGGCTGGAGTTATGAGCGAGCGGATTGCTTCCGGTTGGGGCCTTGTAACCAGTCATTCGTCCGGTGTTCTCGACGCCTGGTTTCCGTCGCCGGTGCTGGGCGAGGCGACGCCGACCGTCGGGCCGGCCGAGTTGACACCTGGCAACGACCCGGTCCGGCAGGTCAGCTGGGCGCCGCAACGCTGTGTCATCGACCTGGATCAGCCGCCGGCAACGGTGCCGGACGCCTATCTGCGGCTGCACCTGTTGTCGTGGCGTTTGGTGGCGCCACACGGGCTCAACCTGGACGGGATTTTTCAGGTCTTACCCAATGTCGTCTGGACCTCGGCCGGCCCTTGTGCCGGGATCGATTTCGAAGTCACCCGCCAACGTTTGCGGGCGGCTTATGGCCAGGTGACGGTGTTCAGCGTCGACAAATTCCCGCGCATGACCGATTACGTCGTGCCAACCGGAGTCCGGATCGCTGACGCCAGCCGGGTCCGGTTAGGGGCTCATCTAGCCCCGGGAACAACGGTCATGCACGAGGGCTTCGTCAACTTTAACGCCGGCACCTTGGGCCGCTCGATGATCGAAGGCCGGGTTTCGGCCGGCGTCACGATCGGTGATGGTTCGGATGTCGGCGGTGGGGCTTCGATTATGGGCACGCTGTCCGGTGGTGGCAAGGAAGTCGTCACGATCGGTCAACGCTGCTTGTTGGGCGCCGAATCCGGGTTGGGGATCGCCCTCGGTGATGACTGTGTCATCGAAGCTGGGCTCTACGTCACGGCCGGCAGCAAAGTCGCGCTGCCGACCGGCGAGGTCGTCAAAGCCCGCCAACTGAGCGGTCAGTCGGGTTGGCTCTTTCTCCGCGACTCGCAAACCGGTCAGGTGCTGGTTCGGCGGCGAACTCAGACCGAATTCGCCCTCAACGACGTGCTTCACGCCAACTGAAAGCTGAGGAACGGTAACTCGTGGCCTCAGCCCAACGATCAGTCTCAGGCCCGCGGCCCTGGACCGGATTGCTGGCCGCGGTCATCGCGGTCGGTTTGATCGTGGCCGCCATCAGTGGCTGGAATTACTATCAGAACCATCGCCACAGCGCTTGGCCGCAACTCGACCGGCCGTTGTGCCAAGCCACCTTGGCCGATGGCCGGACCGCCAGTCTCGACATTGAACAGGCCGGTAACGCCAGTTTGATCGCGGGCGTCGCGACCGCTCGTGGCCTGGCTCCCCGGGCCACCTCGATTGCCTTGGCGACAACTTTCCAGGAATCCGGTCTGCGTAATCTCGACTATGGCGACCGGGACTCGCTGGGTTTGTTCCAGCAACGGCCGTCGGCCGGCTGGGGGACACCGGAGCAGATCATGGACCCCTACTACGCGACCGGGAAATTCTTCGACGCCATGGTCCGGGTGCCGAATTGGGACAGTACTGACATCGGCCAGGTGGCGCAGGCCGTTCAACGGTCGGCCTTCCCCGAGGCTTATGACCAACACGTCGAGCGGGCCCGAATCCTGGCCAGCGCCCTGACCGGCGAAACACCCGCCGCCTGGACCTGCCACTTACGTCAGCCGGGGGCCCCGGATCCCGACGGCCTGGTGGCGGCCTTGAATCAGACCTACGGCGCCCTGGTGTTCGTGACGGCGCCGCCGGTTACGCCCGGACCGGCCTCGGTCGGCGCGGCCGCCAGTTCCAGCCCAGCCCCGGCCCAGCTTTACCTGGAGGCTCAAACTCCGGCCGTGGCCTGGTCGGCGGCCGCTTTCGCCCAGAGCTGGGCCGCCCGCTACGGCCTCAGCCAGGTTCAGGTCGGTGATTGGTCGTGGACCGGCCACAGTGATGTCTTGGCCGGTTGGGTCGGGCAACCACTGGAACAAGAGCCCCTGAGCTTGAGAATTAGTTTCAGCGGCTGACACCCCGTGATCGGTGGCGTCAGAATTTTTCCTTCGGAAAGAATTTTTCCTTCGGAAAGATTGCCGTATTCGCGGCACCCGGTGGGGCCCGAGCGGCCACCACGAAACACACGGCATTGACGACGTGACAGAGTACGAGCGCCAACCAGTTGCCGACCTCGGACCGACCGTATCCCTTACACTGGTCGCTGGTTACGGCCATTAGGCCAGCTACGCCGGTCAGGTCCGTAATCGTCAGTATCCCGAGTGAGCCGCCGCCAGACAACCTCGAACGGCCGGCTCTGATCAGCGGAAATGAGCATGCTAGAAGTCAGCCATCTCACGAAGCAGTTCGGTCACCTGAAAGCGGTCGACGATCTCAGCTTCCAAGTCCAACCCAGCCGGGTGACCGGTTTCCTGGGGCCGAACGGCGCCGGGAAAACAACAACCCTGCGGATGGCCCTCGGTTTGATCCGGGCCACCGCCGGTACGGTCACCTTCGACGGCCAGCCTTACCACCAGCTGCCGAAGCCGATGAGCCACGTCGGCGCGGCTTTGGAGGCTTCGAGTTTCCATCCCGGCCGGACCGCCCGGAATCACTTGTTGTTCCTGGCCCCTTCGGTCGGCGCTAGTAAACAACGCTGCGACGAAGTCCTCGAACTGGTCGGCTTGGGCGCGGTGGCGAAGAAACGGGTCAAAGGTTTCTCGCTCGGAATGAGAGGCCGGCTGTCGCTGGCGGCGACCTTGTTAGGTGACCCGCAGTTCCTCTTGCTCGACGAACCGACCAACGGCCTGGATCCGGAAGGCATCGCCTGGATGCGGGGCTTAATGCGGCATCTGGCCAGCGAGGGCCGGACGATCCTGATTTCGTCGCACCTGTTGTCGGAAGTCCAGCAAACGGTCGACGATGTCATCATCATCGCTCAGGGCAAAATGGTTCACTCGTCGCCCCTGACGGAATTGGACAAGATGGCCGTGACCAGGTCGATCGTGACGGTGTCACAACCCGAGACCTTGGTCACAATCGCCGGACACTTCGGTTGGCAGCTTCAAACCGATCCAACCCAACCCGACAGTTTCATCATTACTGGCCCCTCGGCCCGTGACATCGGCCATGCCTGTTTCACGGCTGGGGTCGAGATTTATCAGCTGGCGCAACGTCACGAGGGCTTGGAAGAAATTTTCTTGTCGCTGACTGAAGGACGCGGAGGTGTGCGATGATCGCGGCCATTGTGGCGGAGTACCGGAAGTACTTCTCAACCCGTATGTGGTGGGTCATGCTCCTGATCGCCTTCGGCTATCTGGCCCTGATCTCGGCCGGGATGGCGTTCCTGTTCGATTTCGCGCTCGACCAAGCCGAGTTCGGTGAAATTATCTCGTCGCTGTTCGAGTTGGCCCCGGTGATCTACTCGATGGCGGCTTCGATCGGTTATCTGTTCCCGCTCTTGGTCGGGGTGGTTTCGGTGACAACGGAATACCGCAACCAAACCATCACACCGACCTTCCTGGCCGAACCGCGGCGCTGGGTGGTCTTGCTGGCCAAACTCATCAGCAGCGTTTCACTGGGTCTGGTCTACGGCGTGGTCTCGGTCCTCGGCTGTGTCCTAGCCGGTGGCGGCACGCTCAAATTACTCGGCTACCCGATGGCTTTGGGCCAATCCGAGACCTGGGAAATGATCGGCCGGTCGGTGCTGGCCCTCGTCATCTGGACCATTGTCGGGGTCGGCGCCGGTGTCTTACTGAAGAACCAGATCGCGGCCATCATCGTCATCTTGGCGATCGTCCAATTCATCGAGCCGATGTTGCAGATGATCCCGGCCATCACCGGCACCTCACTGAAGTTCCTCGGCTACCTGCCCGGAGCGGCCGGTGAGGCCATTGTCGGCGGCGGCATGATGACCGGTATGGCTTCGAGCGGCGGTGACAACATCATCCTGACCATGGGTGGTGGCATCAGCGTCCTGCTGGCCTACGGTCTGATCTGCGCCGTGGTCGGCTATTTCACGACCTTCCGGCGGGACGTCAGCTAAGCCCTGATCCACCGGCAGTCAACTGTTCTCAGTGGCCCCTCAATCGGTTGCGGTTGAGGGGCCACTGAGGTTTTCCGATGGTGCTGAGGCAGCTGTCAGGTTGGTGGGGCGTGATTGGCGATGTCTGGCTGATCAATCGCTGGACGGCACCCTGGCCAACGTTGGGGGTGACTGTGTTGTTTGGGGTGAGCAAGCCCAAAGGAGTGCCCTTCGACCAACTCAGAACGGCGAGGTCAGGGCGTTGATATTCGGGAGGGCGCTGATATTCGGGGCAGTCGGATCAGTCGAGCGCGATCGCCAGTGTCGCCAGCGCCGGGTGGGTCGGTTCCGGTAAATCGGGCACCGGTTTGGCCGGCACCCCGGCCACGGTCGTGAACGGCGGCACATCCTCCAAAACCACCGAACCAGCGCCAATCCGGGCCCCCTCGCCGACTTTGACATTACCCAACACCTTGGCGCCGGCGCCGATCATGACGCCACGGCCGATCTTCGGGTGGCGGTCACCGCCGACCTTGCCCGTGCCACCCAAGGTGACCTCGTGGAGCATCGAAAAATCATCGTCGATGACGGTCGTCTCGCCGATCACGATGCTGGTTGCGTGATCGAACATGATGCCCTTGCCAATTCGGGCGCCGGGGTGAATATCGACCGCGAAGACGGCCGAAATTTGGGATTGCAGCCACAGGGCCAAGGCTTGACGGCCGGTCCGCCAGTAGTAGTGGGCGATGCGATAGCTCTGGAGGGCGTGAAAGCCCTTGAAGTACAGCAACGGCACCGAGTAGCCCCGGCTAGCTGGGTCGCGGGACAAGACGGCCCGTAAATCTTCGCGCACCGCCCAACCGATGAGGCCATCGCCGGCCATGGCCTGGCGGATCAGGTCGCGCAGCGTCAGCGGCGTGATGGTGTCGGAGCCGAGTTTGCCGGCCAAGATGAAACTGAGGGAGTCTTCGAGCCGGTCGTGGGCCAGGATGACGGTGTGGAGGAACGACGACAGGGCCGGTTCACGCTTGGCGTCGTGAGCGGCTTCGGACCGGATCCGGAGCCACATCTCATCGCGCGCCGCCAGCGGGGCCTGATCGTCGGTGGGTTGAGTCATAGGCGTGAGTTTATCCAGCTACCGGTCACCTGGCTGCTGACTGTTGACTGAGGTGGGCAACAGTCCCGGATTACTGGGACAAGTAGGCCCTCAATCAGCGGCGGCGCAGGCTCAATCAGCGACCACGCAGGGCTTGGCGAGCCCCTTTCGGATTCGGCATCGGGCCGCGCGGCAGCGGCACCCGGGGACGAGCGTTGTCGAGTGCTTGGAGCCGTGATTTGAGGTCTTTCAGGTCACTCTTCTCAACTGTCTTCGGCAGTTTCTTGATCGTCTTGGCGAGTTTGTCGAGCGCCACCTGGTTCGGGGCGTCACCGACCACGAAACAGGTCACGGCCAAGCCCTGGCGAACCGACTGGTGTTTCTTGGCTTCCGCCTCCAACATCTGGCGCACCCGACCGGCCTGGCCCTCACCAACCAAGATGACACCGGGCGGTCCGACTACTCGGTGTAACACATCCTGATGGCGGTTGGCCGTAATGGCCAAGCTGACCTGCCAGTTTTTTCCGCGCTGGGGCAATTCCCGGAAAGCCAATTCGGCCGCCCCGGCTTGACCGGCGTAACGGCGGAAATTAGCCCGGCGGGCCCGGACCGTGAAAACCGTCAAGAACAGGGTCAAGCCGATCAACAGACCGAGCGTGCCCCAGAACCAGGAGACGGTCAGAATCGCCGCCACCACGCCGCCGATCAGCGGCACCAGGAACGCCACCAGCGACAACGGCACGAACTTGCGGTCTTCGCGGGCCGTCAGCTTGAAGACGTAGACCATTTGCCGCCAGCGGCCCCAATCGCTCGGGTCGGTCGATTCCCGACGCCGGATTTTGGCGGCCTGTTTGGCAGCTTTTTGTTGCGCGGCCAATTCCTTGGCCCGTTGACTTTTAGGCATTACTGGCTTTCGTGCAGATAGTCCGACCGGGATGGAGGCACTAGCCCTGGAGACCGAATTCGGGGCCGAAGTCGCCGTTTTCCAGCTGGTTCTTGACGTAGGACAAGAACCGGGCGGCTTCAGCACCGTCGATCAATCGGTGATCGTAGGTCAGGCTGAGGTACATCATGTCACGCACGGCGATGATCTCGCCGAGCCGTTCTTGGACCACCACCGGCCGCTTGACCAAGGAGCCGACGCCGAGGATGGCGACTTGGGGTTGGTTGATGATCGGGGTGTCGAACAGCGTGCCGGCCGAACCGTAGTTGGTGATCGTGAAAGTGCCGTCGGCGATTTCCGTCGGGGTCAAGCGGTTACTGCGCGAACGGGCCGCCAGATCGGCGATCTTCTTGGCCAAACCGCCGACCGACAGGTCGTCGGCGTGCCGAACCACGGGGACGAGCAAGCCACGCGGGGTATCGACGGCGATGCCGATGTGGACATTGTCGGCGTAGGTGATGAGGCCGGCGTCGAGGTCCAGTGTGGCGTTGAGTTTGGGGAACTCCCGCAGGGCGCTGATGGTGGCCCGGGTGATGAACGGGAGGAAGGACAGGCCGACCCCTTCACGAGCCCGGAAAGCGTCTTTGACCTGGGACCGAAGCCGCGAGATAGCGGTCAGGTCGACCTCGACGGTGCCGGTTAATTGGGCCGACTGCTGGAGCGAATCGACCATCCGCTGAGCCGTCCGGCGGCGCAGACGGCTGATCTGTTCGGTCGTGCCCCGGGCCGGTGAAGCCGATTTGGCGGCCGGGGTCGGTGACGAGGTGGGGGTCGGACGGGCAGCTACTGGTGCGGTGGTGGGCGCCGGCGCTGACGCCGGAGGAGTGGCCGGGACAGGTGGCGGGGCCGAAGGAGCGGCCGCCGCCCTCGGTTGAGCGGCCATGACCGGCGGTGTTGGGGCCGGCTGGGAAGCCGGCGGCGCGGTCGTGGCGGCGCTCGGTGCCGGCGTCGCACTGGTGGCCGAGGTGGCGCTGGCAACGGCGAAACTGGCTTGGGGATTGAGTTGCGGGGCTGGCGTCGGCCGGGCGGTCGGGGCGACCGTGGCGGCTTGGAGGACGTCCTGTTTGCGAATCCGTCCGCCGACTCCGGAACCGGTCACCCGGCGCAGATCAACGCCCCGTTCCTGGGCCAGTTTGCGGACCAACGGCGTGACGTAGGGGCCGTCATCCGGCAATTCGGCCGGCGGCTGGTGGGCGGCCACGATCGGCACTTGCGGCGACGGCCGGACCGTCATCGGCGGAGTCGCGAAGGTCGACGTGGCGGCCGGAACCGGTGGGGCTACCGGGCGGGGAGTCGGTGTTGGCGGCGGCGTGAAAACCGGTGGTTGGTAAGGCGTCGGCGGTTGATAGGGGGGAGCGGTCGGTGTCTGAGCGGTCAGCGGAGCGCTGGCACTGGGGACCGCGGGCACGGCTGAAACAGCGGAAACGGCCGAAACGGCCGAAACTGGCGCTGCCGTCTGGGGGCCTGGCCCGGTCAGAGCGGTTTCGGGGTTGTTGCCGGGGGGCTCGGTTGAAGCTTCGGCCGGGTCACCGACGACCGCTAGGACCGTGCCGACGTCGACCGTCGTATCCTCGGGCACGAGAATCTCCAGCACCTGGCCGGCGGCCGGTGAGGGCACCTCGGTGTCGACTTTGTCGGTCGAAATCTCCAAGAGCGGTTCGTCCGCTGCGACCGTTTCACCGACCTGCTTGAGCCAGCGGGAAACGGTCCCCTCAGTAACGGATTCACCCAATGGTGGGAGCGTGACTTGGGTCGACATAACAACGAACTCCTTCAATCTGGTGCAGCCGAAGCCTCACCGAGAAACGTGGCTCTGGCACAAGCCAGCCAGGCCTGGCCAGACCGGTCGGCGCAACAGTGACAGCCTAAAGCCTGTCCCCTCAGCCTGGCGCTCGCGGCACACGGGATCACCCATCTTTCGGCTGGTTAGGCACTCAGCCGGGCCAGCCAAGCGATCAGACTGCTGACGGCGACACCGGTCGCACCGGCCGGTCGGCAGTCGCGGGCTTCGCCGGTATTGAAAGCTGATCCGGCAATGTCCAAGTGAGCCCAGGGGCGACCGGCCGTGAAATGACGCAGGAAAGCCGCCGCCACCAGGGCACCGCCTTCTCTTTTGCCACCGGACTTGAGATCGGCCACAGTCGATTTCAGGGCCTCTTCGGCTTCATCCGTGATCGGTAGTTGCCAAAAGGCTTCACCGGCCGCTTCGGCGGCCGTCAGGAAATCATCCGCCACTGTGTCGTCCGAAGCCATGACGGCATTGGTTAAATTGCCGAGAGCGACCTGCTTGGCCCCCGTCAGGGTGGCGACATCGATGATCAGATCGGGTTCGTCTTCGGCTGCCCGGGCGAGCGCGTCGGCCAACACCAAACGGCCTTCGGCGTCGGTGTTGTAGTTCTCGACCGTGGTGCCGCCACGCAAGGTCAGGACGTCGCTGGGCCGGAAGGCGCTACCCGACGGCAGGTTCTCGGCCAACGCCAACCAAGCCGTCACCTGAACCTTGAGCTGAAGTTCGGCCGCCGCCACGATGGCGGCCAGACAGGTCGCGGCCCCGGCCATATCGCTGCCCATGGTGTACATCGAAGCCGGTGGTTTGAGATCAAGCCCGCCGGAGTCGAAGGTGATGCCTTTACCGACCAGCGCGACGTGGGTTTTGGCCCCGCGCGGGCGCCAGCTGAGGCGGACCAAGCGGGGCGGGCGCACCGAACCGCCGCCAACTGCGGTCAAACCACCGAAGCCTTCGGTGGCCAGGGCCACTTCATCCCAGATCGTGATCTTGATGGCGGCATCGGCGGCCAGGGTTTCGGCGGCTGCCGCCAAATCAGCGGGGCCCAACTGATTCGGCGGCTGGTTGACCAGATCGCGGGTCCGGTTGACCGCGCTGGCCACCGTCTGGGCCAAGATGACGGCCCTCTTGGTGGCCGCGTTACTGGTCGCGACCAGGTTGAAGTGGGGGCTGGGAGCGGCTTCTTGGCGGCTTTGTGAGGGCGCTCGATAGGCCGCCAGCAAGGCCCCTTCGCCGATCGCTTTAATCGTTCCCGGCTCGTCGAGACCGAAGCTGAGGCTGATCTGGCGGGCGCCGGTGTCGGCGCCGATGATGGTCCGAACGGCGCTGCCGACGGCCCGGCGCAAAGCCATCGGCTCGTTGAGATCCGATCCCAAGCCGACCACGGCCAGACGGCGCTGACCGTCCGGCAACAGTCGGGTCAAGCCGAGTTTGGCGCTCGCACCGACCACCTGGGCGGCGGCCAACAAGGTCTGACCGTGGGCTTTGCGGAAATGATTATCAAGGTCACGGCCCCAGCCGGTCAGGGCCAGCTCTTTGCCCGTGTCGTAAAGGCCAACCACAACGGTGTCAGCGGACTTGGTCACGCTGGTGGACAAACTCAGTTCAGCCATGAAATCTCCTAGACGTTTTCGGTGGGGCGGGTCGAAGTTGTTGGTTCTGGGGCGGGGACCGCGAGCTAAGCCTTGGCCAAGCTCATCGGGCCGAGTACGAGCTGGTCGCCGTCGAACAAAGTCACCTCGTTGACTCCGGCTTGGCTCAGATCGGTGTGAAAACTGCCGAGCCAGTCTTCGGCCTCGACTTGGTCGTCGAACCCGAGGCTGGCGTCAGCCGCCAGTTGAGAGTCGGCCGGCGGCGGTTCAAGCTGCCAGTGATAGGTCGCCATGGCGTCTCCTCGGAGTTGATCGTTCAAGCAATGGCCAGCGGGCCGGCCCTTGGTCAATTGGCCTCAGCCGTCTCAGTCGGTCGGGGCCAGACGAACCGGCTGCCCCGTTTAACCACCGCTGGGGGCTGACGCCAGCGCCGCATCAACATCGCCCGGCTCGAAGCGTACGACAACTTCCCTTTCAGCGGTTCGTTGGGGAAGAACTGGCGAATACGTTTCCGCAAGCCAAGCCACATGATGACGAGATCGAGGATCATGGCCAGGTAGAGGCCGAAGGAAATCGACACAGCTGTGACCATAACGGCCGGCACCCGGCCCAGCGCCAGCGGGGCGACGATGACGATGAGCACCACCGGCAAGAGGAATTCGGCGAATGACCAGCGGCAATCGACCCAATCACGAATCATCATCATGACTGGCCGTTCATTCATCTTGCGCATCGACTCGGTACGCTCGTGATCCCGCTCGGCTCGGTCGCGACGACGGCGTTCCTTCTTCGTCAACATCGGGTTGAGGCGTTGTTGGCGGGCCGCTAGGGCTTGTTTCCGGGTCGGAGTGGCGGCCGCCTTCTTCTGGCCGGGGTCAGGCCGGGCGATCGTGGTTTTAGCCGCTGCGGGTTCATTCGTCGTCGCCGAATGGGCTTTTGACTTCGGCGCGGGGGCGTCACTGGCAGTTGTCGAAGCGGGTTGTGATTTCGACTTGGAGGCGGGTAGTCGGCTGGTCGAGGAAGCTGGGGTGGCAGCCACGGAACTGGCCGGAGTCGTCGCCTTCTTCGTTGATCGGCGGCCGGCCGGGGCAGGGCTGGTCTCGACGGCCGAGTCAGCGTTGGTGACCGGCGCCGGGCCGTCAGTCGGATCGGCTGTTGTGACGTCAGCCTTGGGTTGATACGGACGGAACAGTCCCACGAGGTCGCCCTTCGGTCGCGCCGGTGATTCGCCGTCATCCTAACGCGGTCATCTGACAGGCACCGACGGCTGTCGCCGACTGGCCGCTGGTCGATGTCGGTGACCGGGACAGCAGCGAACTAAGGCGGCCGACCGGCGGAGGCGCCCACTAAGCTAAGCCGCATGAGTGAAACTGTCTCGGCCACTGAGGTCAGTTTGACGACTGCGGCCGCTGCCAAGGTAACCAACCTGTTGGCTGCCGAGGGAGCTGATCTGGCTTTGCGGGTCGCGGTCGAGTCGGGCGGCTGCGCCGGCTGGCGCTATCAACTCTATTTCGACGACCAGTCGCAACCTGGTGATGTCGAGACCGTCTGTGGCCAGGTCCGGGTAGTGGTCGACCCTGCCAGTCGGCCTTATCTCCAGGGCGCGGTGATCGACTTCACGGACACGTTGTCACGTCAAGGTTTCACGATCAATAATCCCAACGCCGTCAGCCAGTGTGCCTGCGGCGATTCTTTCCAGTGCGATTCAGCGGAGGCGTTATGACCAAGGTGCTTGTCTATTCCGACGACCAGACGGTGCGGGCGGATATCCGGGCGGCTCTGGGATCGTCGCTGCCCGGCGTCGGTCCGATCGAGTTGGTCGAAACCGCGACCGAACCGGCGGCTCTGAAGCACTTGGACGCCGGCGATATCGACGTTGCGATTTTCGACGGCGAGGCCCGGCCGCTCGGTGGGATGGGCTTGGCCAAACAGGTTAAAGACGAAGTCACGGCCTGTCCGCCGGTCTTGTTGCTGATCGCACGGCCGGTCGAC
>JAISGZ010000048.1 GCA_031262845.1 Propionibacteriaceae bacterium
TTTCCGAAGGGAAAACTCTTTCCGAAGGGAAAACTCTTTAAACGCGACAGGGCACCAGTGCCATGTCGGACAGTGTCCGAGCGCTTGAGCTGCTTTTTTTGCCACATCGACAGCGGTGATCAAAAGGCCTAGTTTCAACCGCCATCAGCACCGTGGATTAACGAAAAACGCACCTTTGACAAGCCCTGACAGCTCACTCGTGAAATTGCTGAAGTCGTCGTCGGACCGACGCTGGGCTAAGCTGACTGGAGTTAGCTACGAACTCGGATGGAGAAGCGTGGCGCCGCCCGCCCGGAAGGCAGAAATGTGAAAGCCGGTCATGTCGCAACGGTTCAGGCCTTGACCCGTTGGCCGCCGTTTGCTGCCCTGCGGCGGATACCGGCGGGAGCTTGGGTTGGCTTCGCGGGATCGTGTTTGGTGGCCTTGGCTCAGTTGATGCGGTTGGCGCAATATCCACAAATCGATACGGAAGAACTCGACCCGACGATTTTGCGGGCTTTCCTCAGTGACCGGTCGATTGGCACGTTGACCGCTTTCGGTGTCCTGTTGCTGATCGGCGCCTGGATCATGATCCGGCCGGAGTTCACCCGGGCTAAACCACGGGCATTCATGGTGGCCGGTTTTTGGCTAATTCCGCTGCTCCCGATTCTCGGCGTTTTGTCCGATGACTACAACATTTACGCCGAATTCGGCTGGGATCAGTTGCAAGGGATGGACCCCTACAACACAGGTATCGCCGAAACCGGCAGCCCGTTTCCCACCAACGGCGTCTGGAACGGGATGACCGCCGCCTACCCGCCACTGGCGTTGCGGCTGTTCGCGATCATCGTCATGTTGGCCGGCTCGCACTGGTACTGGTCGGTCGTGGGTTTGCGTCTGCTGGCTTTGCTCGGGGTCGGCCTTTTGGCTTGGGGGCTGGTCAAGGTCGCGCCGGTGGTTGGGGTTGATTGGCGTTTTGCCCTCTGGCTTGGGGTTTTCAACCCGGTCGTGATTGTTCACGGAGTTGGCGGGATGCACGTCGACATGTTGATGGCCGGGATGACCGTGGCGGCTTTGGCGGTGGCCGTCACCAAGCCGGGGTGGCGAGGGCTGATCTGGGGTTCGATGTTGGTCGGGTTGGCGGCCGGCGTTAAACAACACGCTTTGCTGGCAGTGGTGCCGGTGGCGATGTTGGCGCTGCCCGCGGTACCCGTGACGATGCTGGCCCTGCCCGACCGCCCTCAACCCGGTCGACGTCCGCCAGCGGAAGCGGTTGCGGCTTGGTGGCGGATTATCAGCCGGATCACGCTGGCCGGTCTGATTGGGTTGGGGACCTTCCTGGCGCTCGGCCTCGTCACCCGACTCGGCCACGGCTGGGTCAAAGAACTCGACACCCCAGCCCGCTACGACACGCCTGGCCCGGCCACTCTCATCTCGCACGCCATCGGCAGTGTCTACGCCGCACTCGACCGGCCCACCCCGGAAGGGACCACCGAACTGGTCCGTCAGATCATTCTTGGCCTCGTCGTCTTCGGTTTGCTGGTCTTGTTCTTCCGTTACGCCCGGACCAACCCGATTCAGTTTCTGGCGGCCGGAGCGCTGCTGGCGGCTTTCGGTTTGTCCGGTACGCGGGAGTGGTATCTGATCTTGTGGTTGGCGGTTTTGCCGCTGGCCAACCCCGGTCGTTGGATGCGTGGTGCGGCGTCCTTGCTGGCCCCGTTCATGGCTCTGACGGCCGCTTTCCACTCGTATCAGTACTGGTGGGTGTTGGAATCTGTTCACGTCGCCGCCGGCATTGCGATCGCGCTCAACGCCGGTGGTTGGATCGTGCCGCGACGGCCGTTCGGCCAGCTTCCCGCCACGGCTGAAGCTGAGTCCTCAGTCGAGTTAGTAGTTGAGTCCCCAGTCGCCTTAGAAATTGGGTCCCCAGTCGAGCCCACGGATGTGCCATCTCGTGAGACTGAGACCGCACCGGAAGTCGTGTCCGTGAGCCAGACCGTGCTTGACCCGGAGCCCGTATTAACTAGCCAAACCCAAATCGTGCCGGAGGTTGAGCCGACGGCGGCGCTTTTTGGTCGAGCCGATAGCGCCGAGGACGTAAACTGGCGGCTTTGAGGGAGTTCCGCTGTTCGGCGAGTCCGCCATTTCTTGGCTCACGTTGTTGACTGGCCTGCGGCTGCGTCTTGTCGCTCGATGAGGGGCCGGCTCCACGACGTGAGAGAACGGCGACCACCATATGTCCAACCAGCCTGATCGTGATGCCCCGGTAACGGACCCGGCCGAGCAGCCATCAGCCTTCGCTGACTTGGGTTTACCCGAGTCGCTCGTGGCGACCGTGGCCAAACTCGGTTTCCAACAGCCGACACCGATCCAGCAAGCCGCGATTCCGGCGTTGCTGGAGCGGCGGGATGTCATCGGTCTGGCTCGGACGGGTACGGGTAAGACGGCCGCTTTCGGTTTGCCGATGTTGACGCTGATCGATGTCGCCCAGCCGGTCACGCAGGCGCTGGTGTTGGCGCCAACTCGGGAATTGGCCTTACAGACCACGACCGCTCTGACCGATCTGGGTCAGAGTTTGGCCTGGCCAGCGGCGAGTGACCGGGGCGACGCCGATTCCGCTGGGCGGTCTGATCAGTCAGCCTCGCAGTCGCGACCGCCGAAGTCGGGCCGTGGATCCCACGGCCCCCGCTTCCGTGATGTGCCGCCCAGCGGTGGCCTCAATATCATCACGCTGTACGGCGGGGCGCCCTACCGGCCGCAATTGCACGGCTTGGCGGCCGGCGCCCACATTGTCGTCGGCACGCCCGGCCGGATCGTCGATCACCTGAACCGGGGCAGCCTGGTCCTCGATAACCTCGTCTTGGCCGTCATCGACGAGGCCGACGACATGCTCCAGATGGGCTTCGCCGACGATCTCGAACAGGTCTTCAGCCGTTTGCCGGCCGACTGCCAGCGAGCCTTGTTTTCGGCCACGATGCCACCCCCGATCAGGCGTCTAGCCCGTAGTCATCTCAAGAATCCCGTGGAATTGTCGGCCAGTGTTGACGGCCCGGCCACGGTCGCTCAGGTGACCCAACAACACGCCATCGTGCCCGATCGGCTGAAGCTGCCGGCCCTGATTCGGTTCCTGGCCGGCCGGACCGCCGACGCCGTCATCGTCTTCGTCCGCACCAAGGCCGCCGTCGAACAGGTCAGCGTCGGTCTGATCGAAGCTGGCGTCAACGCCGCCGGGCTGTCGGGAGATGTCGCCCAAGCCGAACGGGAGCGCGTCGTGGCGCGGGTTCGGGCTGGTCAAGTCGATGTTTTGGTGGCGACGGACGTGGCCGCGCGGGGGCTCGACATCGACCGGATCGGTCTCGTCATCAACTACGACTGGCCGCGCGAAACCGAATCGTATGTTCACCGGATCGGCCGGACCGGACGCGCCGGCCGGGCTGGCCAGGCCTTGTCGTTCGTGACTCCACAGGAGCGGGGCCGGTTGCGCCGGGTCGAACAGGTGATCGGCGCCACGATCGATCAGGTGGCCGTGCCACTGGCGGCTGAAGTCCGCCAACTCCAACTCGGCCGTTTGCTCGACCAGGCCCAACAGCGTTGGGACCAGGGGGTCGATCCGGCCCTCGTGACGATGATCGAAGGTCTGTCCGACCAGGTCGAACCGGCGGCTTTGGCGGCTGCGTTGTTGGCTTGGGAACTGGACCGGGCAGTGGCGGTCGATCCGGCGCACGAAGCCGAAATCGACCGGGAATTGCAAACCGCCCGACACCGGCGACCGGCGGCTGAACGCCAGCCCCGCGACCGTGGGTCACGCTCCGATCGTTCCCGCTTTGACCGGCCGCGTCACGATGGGGACGGCCATTCCGGTCGTTCCCGCTCCGACCAGTGGGAAGGACAGTCGAAACGCCGTCCCGACCGGGGGCGAGGCTCGGGCCAGCCGATGCGCTACTGGGTCGGCGTCGGCCGGGCCGATGGTGTCAGCCCCGGCGCCATCGTCGGCGCGATCACCGGTGAGAGCGGCCTGCCCGGTCGTGATCTGGGCCGGATCGACATCCACGAGCGCTACTCGCTGGTCGAGATCAGCCACCCGCTGAGCGGCCCGGTGGCCCGGCAACTAGCGAAAACTCAAGTCGCCGGCCGGGCTCTGCGGATACGACCCGACCGGGGTTAGTGCTCTCTTTTTCTTGGGCGGGGCAGACCTCGCTGGCAGGGTCCGTCTCTTCGAACGCCCAGTGCCGTGACATCGTCGGAGTTAACCTCATGCCAGCAGGTCTGGTAAGGCCGGCACGCGATAGCTTGATCGGCTGTTTTCTTCCATCGTGTTAGAAGAACTTCACATTTTTCACAATTCTTCCATCGTGTTAGAAGAATTTTGCGATTCTCGGTTTTCTTCCAGTGTGATAGAAGAAAATGCGGAGTTGCTGGCGGTCTTCACGCACGGCAGGGCATGGGTGAGCGGCGAACCGACGTGACTTCACCTCAGCGTGGGTAGGGGGACGACATAGTCGCGCGACTCCGGTCCGAGCGAGGGTAGGGGATGCTAACGAGCGCGGGCGACGGCGCAAGGCGGGCGTTAGTAGAAGCCCGACACGGGCGTGAGACGCCGGTTTCAGTAGGAAGTTGGCGCGACCGGCCAGTTCCGGACTATGATGGCCAGGCCCAAGCGCCTGTAGCTTAATGGATAGAGCAGCTGACTACGGATCAGCAGGTTGGGGGTTCGACTCCCTCCAGGCGCGCCAGAGTGATCGCCATTGACTTGTTCTCTGGCACGTCTCAAATTGAGTATTCGCAGTACCCAGTGCGACCACCACGAAACACACGCCATCTAAGACGCGACCGACCACTAGTAGACTCCCACCATGTCCTGGATTGACCACACCATTTGGTGGCACGTCTACCCGCTGGGTTTCTCAGGGGCGGTGCCAGCTGGACCGGAGCCAGGGCGAGGCCTGCGCTCACTGATCGACTGGCTGGATTACGCGCGTGACCTCGGCGCCAATGGTCTGGCGCTGGGGCCGATTTGTGAGTCGGTCAATCACGGTTATGACACCCTCGATTTTCTGACGCTGGATCGCCGGCTGGGTACGGAAGCCGACTTCGTGGCGCTGGCCGAGGCCTGCCACGAGCGTGGTTTCAAGCTCATGCTGGACGGCGTCTTCAACCACGTGGCCCGCGAGCATCCGTGGTTGCAACGGGCTTTGGCCGAGGGGCCGGGCAGCCAGTACGCCGATCTGTTCGCGATCGACTGGACAACCCCTGAACCAAGCCTGCGGTTGTTCGAAGGTCATCCCGAGTTGGTCGAACTCAATCACGACAGCCCTCAGGTGGCGGCCCTAATCCGTGACGTCATGAACCATTGGCTTGATCGGGGCGCCGACGCCTGGCGGCTCGACGCGGCTTACGCCGTGCCACCGAAGTTTTGGCGGTCGGTGCTGCCGGCTGTCCGGGAACGCCACCCTCAGGCCTGGTTTGTCGGTGAGGTTATCCACGGCGACTACGCCGCCTATGTCCGGGACAGCAACCTCGACGCGGTCACCCAATATGAGTTGTGGAAGGCCAGTTGGAGTTCGTTGGCCGACGAGAATTTCTTCGAAATCGATTGGAGTTTGCAGCGCCACAACGACTTCCTCGACCGGTTCACGCCGATGACCTTCATCGGCAACCACGATGTCACGCGCGTCGCCACAGCGGCCGGACTTGACCGGGTCGTCCTAGCGCTGGCCATACTTATGACCTGCGGTGGCGTGCCGTCGATTTATTACGGTGATGAGCAAGGCCTGACCGGCCTCAAGGAGGAGCGCATCGGCGGCGACGACGTCATCCGGCCGCCTTTCCCGCCCCAGCCGGGCGACCTGCCGCCGGGTGGCCAGTGGCTTTACCGGGCCCACCAAGACTTGATTGGTTTGCGCCGCCGCCACCCTTGGCTGGTTCAGGCCCGGACTACGCCGGTCGAGTTGACGGCAAGCCATTATGTGTACGCCAGCCGTAGTCGTGAAGGCCAGGAGTTAATCGTCGAATTGTCGCTTGACCCGCTGCCAAAAGTCGAAATCCGGGCTTCAACAGGTAATGTCCTCTACACCTGGTCGTCAACTGAACAGTGACGAGATGAGGTGACTCATTAACTGTTGGAATGGCCGTGGGCGATGGACCGTCCGGGTGTGGACAACGTGGGTTGGACAGGTCTGCTGGTGAGGAGTTGGGTTCTCAATTAGGCTGAGCCGACACAGTGCCAAGCGACTATCAACGGTGTGGTCATTGCCAACGCAGTGGTTACCACCGCGTGATGGTCATCGGTAACGGCGAAATTAGCGTCATCGGCGAGGCTGCGAGCGTCGCATCATCTCCGATCGAAGTTACGATGTCTAGGCGTGGATTGGGTCGGAAGAAAGGCGACTATGTCGGATCACTCGGCAGCAGCCCGGCGGGCTTCGTCAGTTTCCCGCCGGTCGCACCCGGAAGAATCACGCTACGGCTTGCCCCGGAAGAATGATTTTCGCCATATCAGCTGGGGCCGGGCGGTCGGCTGGACGGTTTTCGGGACGGTTGTTCCAGGCGTCGGCCTGTTGCGGGCCCGGCGTTGGGTCAGCGGTGGGGTACTGCTCGGTCTCGTCGTCGCCAGCCTTGGCGTCTTCGCGTATCTCCTGGCCAGCGGCCAATTACTGACTTTTCTGACGCGGGCTGAGGTGATGCGTTCGATCAGCCTGGCCTGTGTCGTCTTGGCGGCGGTGCTGACGACAGTGGCGGTGACGACCTACTGGTCGCTGGCGCCGCGGCGGCTCAAGGCCCGGCAACGCTGGCTGGCCAGTTTGACGATCTTCGTCGTCACCTTTGCGGTCACGGCGCCGGCCCTGGTGTTGGCCCAATACGCCGTCTCCAGCGCTGAGGTGTTTTCCCAAGTGTTCGCCGATGACGAGTCCGATTCCGCCACCGTGACGAAGTTTGAGCCCGCCACCACGGGGGATCCGTGGGCCGATAAAGCCCGGCTCAATATCTTGTTGTTGGGTTACGACCGGGGAATTGGCCGGACCGAAGACGAGGGCGGTTTAACCGACACCGTGATGGCTATCAGTGTCGACACGGCCAGCGGTAATACCGTCATCATGTCGTTGCCCCGGGCGACCGCCAAAATGCCGTTCCCCAAGGATTCGCCCTTGGCCGAGGAATTCCCCGATGGCTGGTACAACGGCTACGACGAGGAAAACGCCGATTATTTCCTCAACGCGATGTATCACTTGTTGCCGACGCTGGTGCCGCACGACATTCTCGGGCCAACTAAGTCACTGGGGGCGGACGCGCTCAAACAGTCGGTCGGCGAGGCTTTGGGCTTGACCATGGACTACTACCTCCTGGTCAATATCGACGGGGCCGCCCAATTGGTTGACGCGATCGGTGGGATTTACGTCAACATCAATAAAACTTTGCCGAAGGAGCCATCTTTTCTCGGTGAATTCGAGCCAGGGCCGAATCAATTGCTCAATGGTGATGACGCCCTGCAATACGCCCGCAGCCGTCACGCCGACGATGATTTCCACCGCATGGGCCGGCAACGTTGTGTCATCAACGCCGTGCTTGAACAAGCTGATCCCGTGACCTTATTGACCCGTTTCGAATCGATTGCCGCGGCCAGTGCCGACATGATTCGGACCGATATTCCCGCCACCTTGCTGCCGGCCCTCATGCAATTGGGTTTGAAAGTCAAAACTCAAGGAGCCGTCACGGGTATGGGTTTTGTCGACGGTGAAGATGGTTTCACGATGATGTCGCCGGATTTCGACGTCATGCGCCAGCGGGCCAAGTTGGCGATCGCTCAATCGGTGGCCACGCTGCCCACCAATACCGGTCAGACGGCCAGTAGTTCGGCGGCCGCCACCGACAGTCTGGCTTCGAGTGCCAGTCCGGCTTTCAGTTCGGCAGCGCCGACCACCGCTGATTACCCCGGCGGCGCGCCGACCGAGACAGCGGCTCCGGATTCGCTGTCCAGTACTCAGAACCTCGACGATTTCTGCGCTTACCACCCGGAGGAGTGAGGTCGCAGTAGGGGGTTCACCAGGTCAAGAACCATCGCGGTGGGGCAACCCACTCGATGGCCCCCAACAGGAGGTCGCATCAGGAGGCCTCACTAGGCCAAAGAGCTGGCTCCGTGAATAACCACGGAGCCAGCTCTTTTCTCAATGATTACGGCCGCAGCTTCAATGATTGCAGCCGCAGGATCACTCAAACATGCAGACGAGGCGTCCCCGGGCCTTGCGCTGGTGCAAAAGCTCCAACGATTCGGGGATTTTGTCGAAGCTGATCTTCTTCATGACCGGGTTGACGGCGCCGTTCGAGAACAGCCGGTAACAGGCTTCGACATCGTGCATCGTGCCACCCGTGGAACCGAGAATTTGAGCGTGCTTCAGGATCAGGTCACGGGTGTTGATGTCGGCTTTCAAGATGCCCATACCGACCAAAACGATCTTGCCGCCGGGACGAATGGCGTAGATCGACCCGGCCGTCGTGGAGCCGGCGCCGACGTAGTCAACGATCAAATCCAGGTCGTAACCGGCGAAGTCTTGAATCGAGGGCTGGACCTCTTTGGCGCCCCAGGCGTAAGCCAGCGGCCAGGCGTCTTCGTTGATTTCGGCGACGTAAACTTCGGCGCCCATCCGGACGGCGGCTTGAGCGGCGATCTGGCCCAGACCACCGATCCCGATGATGCCGACCCGGTCCATATACCGGATATCGCCGACCGTCACGAGCGCGTGATACGAAGTCATCCCGGCATCGGTGCCGACCGTGTCCACTTCGAAGCTCAGGTGATCGGGCATTTTGACCAAGTCACTGGCCGGTTGCACGGTCAATTTCTGCCAGCCACCGTCACGGCCATAGCCGGGTGAAATGCCACTGGGGCCAGTCGGGCAGACGCCGACATTGTCGCCCACCCGCCAGCCGGTGACACCATCACCGAGAGCGGTGATGACACCGGAGATTTCGTGGCCCATGGTGACCGGTCGCTTCGTCAGCAACGGCTCCCAGGCCTTGTCGGTCAGAGCGCCGACATCGGAATGGCACAGCCCCGCCGCTTTCACGGAGATCAGGACCTCACCCAGGCCGGGTTCTGGTTCATCGATTTCGGCCAGTGTTAACGGTTTGTTGGTGCCCTCGTATTGCCAAGCTTTCATTGTTTTTTCCTTGAAATTTTTATTGTCCGGAGAAGCGGGGACTGCTGAGTTGATTCAGGATCGCCGTTGAGTTGGCGATGTAGCTAGCTGTGGATAACTATAGACGAGTATGCACATACGAGCAGACCATCTCAACTAACCTGCACAAATTCTCAGGCTGGATGGCTATTCTTCGCCGTCCAGCCCCCCGGGATTGGTCTCCTCAGGCTGGTTAGCAACACCGTACAAAGCGGTTCAAGACCTTTCCCTGAGGCTGGACGAACCCAATATCAGGGGTGATTTCTGCGGCTGAACGGCGTTGCCAGAACGAGGGCAGCGTTGACGAGCAAGTTCCGGCACCTTTATATGTAAGCGTATAATGCTTACATGACTACGGTGATTAAAGGGCGCACAACGCGCAAGCGTCCAGTGCGTGTCTCCGATGAAGCACACGACATCCTGTCCCGCCTGTCGGAGCGAGACCAGGTATCAATTCCCGATGTCATTGAGCAGCTGGCCCGCCAAGCTGAGTGGGCCGAAATCTGCCGCTCAGAACAAGCCGCCTTCGCCGCTGATCTGAAGAGTCCGGCGGCCATGGCCGACTACGAGCTGTGGGACGAAACCGATGACGATGTCGAGTGATCGCGCAGACCCCACCCCGATCGCCCGCTGGGGTGAGATTTGGCTGACCCAATTCGGAACCGCCCGCGGCGGTGAACCGGGGAAGAATCGGCCAGCCGTAATCATCTCGACCGATGCCGTCTCCACGGGCGACAACAATCCGCGCGAACTCGTGCTGGTGGTGCCGTTGTCGTCGTCCGTCACGCCGTCTCTCCTGCGACCGACCGTGAAAGCCCGGCCAGGACTCGACCAGGACTCCGTGGCCGTGATTCTCGCCACTCGCGGAGTCGCCCGCAGCCGCCTCCTGCGACGACTCGCCGTCTTAGACGACAGCACCATGGGCCAGATCACATCGCTGTTGTCCCGAACCGTGAACGCCGACCGATAGCGGGCTCTGGGTCCACATGTGTACTCACATGTTCACTTTCAGCCCACATGTTCACTCACATGTGCATTCACATGTTCACTTTTAGCCAGATGTTCATCCACATGTTCACTCACATGTTCACTTTCGCCCACATGTTCACTCACGTGGCGCATCAGATCAATGAACCAGATCACCTACTGTTGTTTCGGGGGTCGAAACCCGACCCACCTCACTGTTCACCCAACTAAAGCAGGTCATCATCGGCCTGCACAGATTTTCAATCTACCAAGTCTTTGGTAAATTAGAAATATGGACGGTAGATTAGGCGCTGCAACGGAGCCTCTGCGCCTGCTTCGGGAGGAGGTTGATGAGGCAGCTGAGGTTGACGCTCTCAGCCTCAAGGGTGTCCTCAGTGTGGCTGTCACTAGTCGCTATCGGTTCCACGGTTTGTTGCTGCTCGGGGAGAAGTATGTCTTGGCTACCCCAGTCGAGTCGTTCACTGTTGATCGGTTGGTGGCCGACTTCACGGCGATTGAGGCGAAGACTGGCAAGAAGGCCATAGTGCTCGTTCCCGAGTTGTCGCCGCACTTTCGTAAAGCGCTGATCGCCAAGCGAGTGCCGTTCTTGCTGGACGGGAAGCAGGCGTTTCTGCCGTTTGTCTATTTGAACCTGACTGCCTCGAAGCCCATTCAGCAGACGGGTGACTTCACCCCATCGACGCAATTGGTGTTCCTGGCGCTGTTGTACTCGGCGGGAGAGTCTCGCTCGCAGGAGGACTTGGGCAAGCAGCTTGGTTTGTCTGCAATGTCGGTGTCTCGGGCTGTCGATCAACTTGTCGGTCATGGGCTGGTTGAGGTGACTACTACCGGCAGGACGGGTCGGCGCAAGATCATCCGGGTGCCTCATCTGGCGGGGTTCTATTGTGCGGGGATGCCGTATTTCGGCAAAGTGGTGAAACAGGCCATCTATGTTGTTGGCGAGCTTCCCCTCGGGTTGCCTAGAAGCGGATTGGACGCGCTATCTGAGAGAACCATGCTCGGCCCGCCAGCGCATCCTTGTTTTGCTGCCTCTCATCGTCGGCGTCCAGAGTTTGCCGGAAACCAGATCGACTGGCATGAAGCGGCAGATCGGAAAGATTCGTTCAGGATTGATTTGCTGAGTTATGACCCGTCCCCGTTGGCTGAGGACGGCATTGTTGATCCGGTCACGATGCTGCTCACCATCGATGAACACGACGAACGCATTGACCAGGCTATTGCCGACTATATGAAAGGCGTCTTGTGGTATTCGGACTAGACGTATTCACCCAACACTTCCAGGGTTTCGAGAACCGATATGTGCTGATCGGTGGCACAGCATGCGAACTCGTCCTCGCTGAATACGGCCAATCGTTTCGGGTGACCAAAGACCTTGATATTGTGCTGGTCGCTGAAACGGTGGATGCTGCCTATGTGGCTCGTTTCCTGGAATTTGTGGAATTGGGTGGCTATCGTCACGCTAGCCGTTCCAGCAACAGCCAGCAGTACTATCGTTTCGATGCTCCGAATGTGAGTAGTTATCCGGCGATGTTGGAGTTGTTCTCTCGCAGGCCGGGCGCGTTCGCGGCGGTGGACACCCATTTGGGGAGGGTCCGGGTGGAGGACGCTCCGCATAGCCTGTCAGCGATCCTGCTGGATGACGACTATTACCTGCTGCTCCAACAGGGCACGACCAGAATCCAGGGTTTGCCGGTGCTGGACTTGGAGCACCTGCCGGTGTTCAAGATGAAAGCCTGGCTGGAACTCACAGCGGCAAAGGCCCGCGGCGAGCACGTTAACACTGGAGACATCGCCAAACACAAGAACGACGTGTTCCGTCTCACCTCGGCCATCGAACCTGATGCCAGAATCAGGCTTCCCGACACTGTCGGGCACGACGTATCGGAGTTTCTGGATGGGGTTCCACTGCTCCCAAACGATCTCAGTAACCTCGGGATTCGCGGCTACACGCCTGATGAACTTCTCACGTTGATTGCGAGCATCTACTCAACGTCGGTTGATAAGTCGGCCATTTACAGCGGTTGAAAAGTGGGCCACTCCAGAAGACATCTACGTCAAGCCGTGTCGTAGATGTCAGAGTTGCCTCCACCTGGTTCATCTTCTTGGCATTGCTAGACCGGGTGTCAGCAACCGGGACTGCAGCCAGAAGTGACATTGAGGCATTCTGAGTGAAAAACCGAAAATGGAAATTAACGCTTCGAAAAGTGGTCAACCCTCAAAAACGGCGTTTCTGCTTGTCAACTCTTAACGGCTAGATCGGTAGAGGCCGAAAATTCGAAAAAGGAAACCATATTTCGAAAAAGCTGCGAGTTCGTCTCACGGGTGTCGCCCAGAAGTTGTCGATGGCGTCTCACCATCAGGGGCGATCCGGGAGTAGATTTCGATCGTCGCGTGTTTCCTGTAGCCAGATTCGGAAAACTAAGGTGAAGGATACGAGATTCGAACTTGATGGGATGCCTGCGTTCCGCCGCCGCGCCGCGATCCTGAGCGAACAGCTATCAGCTTGAAGAACCAAAATCGGGAAAAGAAACGGGCGAATCAGGAGAAGGAATCAGTTATTACACTTCCTCACCAAGAATAATTTTTGGCATTGTGGTAAGACAACGTGTCCAGCGCTTGTAAAACTGCTCTATGCCTAACTTAGATACTCGTGCGTGAGCTTCTTTATTTTCTAATATCCAATGTAAAACGTAAGTAATCTTGCCAACATACCGTGTGAGCTGTACGGGAACTTCCCCATCTTTGACAGCATTGAAATCCTTTTGGCGGTGTGTTCTTTTTATATAGGTTACATCAATAACACCCTCTTGTGATTTGTAAAAGGCGGCTACCTCACGCATTAGCTGTTCAATTTCATCTTTCTTTTCTATTTTTGCTTCATAGATACAAACTTCATGAAACATGGCGTCACCCTTTCGCCTATTATCTATAAATGATTATACAACGTATTCAACCAAAAAAATCAAAAGGAGAACAACCTATGCAACTAATCATCGCTTAGAAACCGAGCGTGGCGGCGGCAATCGCCGCCGCGCTCGGCGTGACCGACTACACCCTCGATTATGAAGAGCCCGTATTCACCCAACATTTGAACACTTGAGGCATTCCTCGGCGAGATGCGCGGCGGTGAACTTTATATCCTGCAGGAAGTAGTGGAGTTGTCCACAACTATCCCACTGGAATCAAAGAGCCAAGCCTGTCGCTTCTGCATAAAACATAACAAATTGTTAAGTTTCATACGTCTTCTTTACGCAGCCAGCCTTGTTCGTGCAACTGCGCTAACGCGGCAGCTACGTGCGGTTCGGTGAAAAGCTCGGCCTTGCGGGTGTTCCAACTTGCCACACGCTGGGTGACAGCTTTCGGCACGGTTCAAGGCCGTCCAGTTTGTCGAAAGACACCTGTGATTTGTCGAAAGCTAGCGTGTCAACTCGGGGATACATTGCTGCGACGAAACCGTGAAGACGGGACCTTTTGATTGCATAGAACTTAACAATATGTTAAGTTCTATGCATGACTGTGGTGCTGACAGACTTGGATAGGTTACGCGAAGTGGCTTTCCAGCAGCATGGGTTCGTCACAACAGGGCAGGCGTTGGAATCCAATGTGTCTCATGCCTCATTAAGCATGATGGTGCGACGAGGAAGATTGGAACGGGCTGGTCATGGTTTGTATCGAGTGCCGCAGGTGCCAGTCACCCAATATGACGAGTTTCAGCGAGCGGTTCTTTGGACTGGTTTTCCGGAGGCTTGCCTCAGTCACGACACCGCTTTAGATGCCTGGGGCATCAGCGATATCAATCCGAACGATATTCACGTTACAGTTGCCGCTAAGCGCAGGATTACTCGGGAAGTGCCGCAGTATTACGTGATCCATAAGCAAGACCTCTCTCAAGAGCAGGTCACTTGGTGGGAGGGTATCCCTATAGTCACAGCTACTGAGGCAGTCGAACAGTGCATCAAATCCGGTGTGCAGACGTATCTGATCAGGCAAGCTCTGGAACGTGCCCCTCGGACCGGCATAATCCCGAAACAGGAGCTTGTCAGATTGGCGAAACTATTGGAGACCCGGGGAGTATCGCGTAAACGGTGGGTCGGGGAAAGGGGGCTCGTGCATGAGCTTTGAGACCCATGTGGTCGAGTGGAAGCAATCTTGGCGGGACGAGTATCTGAAGTGGATTTGCGGCTTTGCCAACGCTCAAGGTGGCGTGCTGGAGATCGGGAAGGACGATCACGGCAAGGTCGTCGGTGTTGCCGACGCCCGCAAGCTCTTGAAAGAGATACCCGACAAGATCAATAACTCGATGGCAATCGTCGCCGAAGTCGAGCTGCGAACTGAGGACGGCTTGGGCTATCTCGTTATCACCGTCCTGCCTTATCCATATCCGATCAGCTACCACGGCCGCTACTATCTGCGTTCAGGCGCTACTAATCGCGAGTTAACTGGCAACGCCCTCGACGAGTTCATCCTCCGCCGACAAGGCAAGACCTGGGACGGCGTGCCCGTGCCTCAAGTGGCGGTGAGTGACCTTGACATTGTGGCCTTCCGCGACTTCCGCCGTATGGCCTTGGCCAGCGAACGGCTCACCGAAGCTGACCTTGACATTTCTGATCCAGCTCTGATTGACAGCCTCCAGCTCGGTGAGGGCAACTATTTGAAGCGAGCTGCCATCCTGCTGTTTCATGAACAGCCAGAGAGGTGGATGATTGGCTCGTATGTGAAGATTGGTTACTTTGAGACCGGCGCGGATCTGATGTTCCAAGACGAGGTGCATGGTCCGATCATCACTATGGCCGACAAAGTGCTCGACATCCTGTACGCCAAGTATTTCCGAGGGATGATCTCTTACCAGGGCATCCAGCGGATCGAAACCTACCCGGTCGCCCGGGCTGCTCTACGTGAGGCGGTCTTGAACGCTATCGTCCACCGCGACTACTCGACCGGCGTGCCTATCCAGATCAAGGTCTTTCCCGACCACCTCGTCATCTACAGCGACGGCGGCCTGCCGCACGATTGGACGTTGGAGAAGCTGCTTGGTCATCACGACTCCAGCCCACGAAACCCCTATATTGCCAATGCTTTCTTCCGCTCTGGCCAAATCGAGACCTGGGGCCGAGGTATCGAGAAGATTGAAGACTCCAGCCGGAAAGCCCATAAGCCTGCTCCCGTCTTCGAAGTCACCGCCAGTGAGGTCAACGTCACGTTCCCGTTCCCCGACGTATCTACGACATCATCTACGACACGGCCTGTCGTAGATGTCGTAGATGGTGTCGTAGATGTCGGGCATGATGTCGTAGATGACGGGCATGATGTCGGGGATGGTGTCGTAGATGACGGGCATGATGTCGTAGAAGTCGCGGATACCGCAGACCTTCCAGTGGACACCTCAAGACGAATAATGCAAGCCATGATCGAGAACCCAGAGATCACTCAAAAAGAGTTGGCGCGGATCGTCGGCGTCACAGAACGTACTATCTCTCGCCAGGTCAAGAGTCTGCGTGAGGCAGGCCTCATCCGCCGGGTCGGCTCCGACCGTTACGGTCGCTGGGAACTGGTCGGGGGAGATACCCAGTAAGTAGCTCACGAAAGACTGTCAACGTCGGTTGAAAAGTGGGCCACTCCTGAAGACATCTACGACAGGCTGTGTCGTAGATGATGTCGTAGATGTCAGAGTTGCTGCCATCTGGTTCATCTTCTTGGCATTGCCAGACCGGGTGTCAAGAACCGGGACTGCAACAAGAAGTGACATTGAGGCATGCTGAGTGAAAAATCGAAAATGGAAACCAGCGCTTCGAGAAGGAATCAACTCTCAAAAGCGGCGTTTCTAGTTGTCAGCTTTTAACGGCTAGATCGGTAGAGGCCGAAAATTCGAAAAAGGAAACCATATTTCGAGAAAAGCTGCGAGTTCGTCTCACGGCTGTCGCCCAGAAGTTGTCGATGGCGTCTCGCCATCAGAGGCGATCCGGGAGTGGGTTCCGATCAGATGATCGAACGTTTCCCATAGTGAAACAGGGAAACCATGGCGGAGGATACGAGATTCGAACTCGTGAGGGCGTGAACCCAACCCGCTTTCCAAGCGAGCGCCATAGGCCTCTAGGCGAATCCTCCGCCGGTCAGGATAGCGGATGGTTTTGGTGGCCAGCTAGTTGACGACGAGACTCACGTTTGGTGCCCGCGTCGCGGGTGTCTGTGCCCATAGTGATTGCGCCCTCAGTGACTCACGGATCGCACTAGGGCCGGGCCGAAACCAGGTTGGCGTAGGACAACTCGACCGTGATGTCGGGTTGGCCGGCGCCGGGGTGGACGACCGTGACCTCGGTGTTAGACCAGGTGATGTGGTCGTTGGTGCCGTCTGTGGCTGAGCCGTTGGTCGGCGTGGATTGGCTCGTGTCGGGCTTGGCTTCGCTGACGCTTGCCTGAACTGTGGGTCCGGTGCCGTTCGCCATGGCTTTGGCGTCGCTGCCGCTCGCCTGAACGGCCGGTCCGACGCTGTGGGTCTCGGTGTTATCTGGAGGCGTCTCAGCGGTGGGTTCAACGCCACCGATGGGTGACGCTGGGCTGGTGGCGTCATTTGTGGTGGGTGTCTCAGCGGCGAGTCTGGTGGTTGTATCCGCCTCGTCGGCGGTGTTATCCGTGTCGGTGTCAGTGACGTCATCAACTTCGGATTTATCCGAGGCGGCTTCGGCGTCATCGGTGACGTTATCAACGACGGGTTCATCCGAGGCGGCTTCAGCGGCTGCGTTGACGGCGTCATCTGCGTCGGCTGTTGTTGCGTCCGCCTCGTCGGCGGTATCGGCGGCGGCATCGGGATCAGCCGGGGGAACCTCTTTCTGGCCCCAGGCACGGCGGGCTTTGGCGTTGTGGCCAGGATCGTCGTCACGGCGGCCGGCGGTCGACAACAGGCCCCAGACGGCGTACAACATGAGCAGGGCGGCGACGACGATGATGAGGACCGGTTTCTTGAACCCATCCCACTGCAGGACGTAGCCGAGTTTCGGCACTTTGTACTGGTGGACGGCCCGCAGTTGCTTCTCGTACCACGGCGCGTCGGTGGCCGAGTTGGCGTCCCCCTGGGTAATCGCCATCCGGGTGCCCTCGGGGTCGGTCGTCCAGCCGACCAGGCGGTGGGTGACCAGGGTTGGGTCTTCCGGGTTCGGCATGTAGACGACGATGTCGCCGATCTTGAGGTCGTTGAAGGAGTCCTCGCCGTAGACGACGGAGATGTCACCGGGGTTGAGCGTCGGCTCCATCGAACCCGTGAGAACGGTCAGAGCAGCGCCGTCGTGAAGCGCTGGGACCAGGGTCAGGAGCGCGCCGAGAGCCAGGACGGCGAGTAAGACAAACGTCACCAGGACGCTGAACAGACGCCGCAGCCAGTAGCGCTTCGGCCGGTCGGCCGAGGACTGGCGAGATGACTTCGACATCGTTCTCCTCAAATTTCGGGTTGGGCCGGGGTCACGGCTGGCGCCGGGAGCGAGTGGTGACACCGTCCGGGTTGAGAAGGGGTCGACAATCTGTCGTCAACGGTTCTCAATCCATAAGTTCAAGCGCTTGAACACAGGGGTTTATTCCCTGGGCCGACACTGGTCCGGTCCGCCCCAGTACTCGGCCGAACACCACTCCGAGGGCCGGGTTCGGATACGGACAAGTGAGAAGCCGATGTTGATACGTGTTGCCGGGAGGAGTTCAGGTCTAGCTGCAGATGGGTTAAGCGCCGACGGGAAGGTCGGTCAACCGTGAAGATGTCGATTCCTGCCGCTGATGAGTCAAGTCAAGAAGTGGGCGTCAGAGGTGGTCATCTGTTACGAGTCTGGACTTGCGACTGTGGGTCCTCATTTGGTGAGTAATCGTTGAGATGACAGATGGCCGACAGTTCGAACCGCGAGATCATCAGCGGCAGTGAAGAACCGGGCCGGAAGACTGGCGAGGTGCCGATCTTCCGACCCGGTTACTTATTGCTGATTCAGTTGTGACGTTCTACCTTGAAAAATCGAGGCTAGCCAGCAGCAGGTGACGTGAAGTTGCCAGCACTGGGATTTCTGGTTTGAGTCAGAGAGACTGTCAGGTCCCCAAGAATCGCTTCGGCTCGTGTGCTAATGGTAGAAAAAGCGGCAAAGTGAAACTTCGCATCGATGACCACGATGTAGTT